>JALQTV010000357.1 GCA_023268675.1 Saprospiraceae bacterium
AGCCTTTGAGTTCTTTCATGGGCCTGCTTATTGAGGCTTCCAGGTCCCTCAGGTACAATTGTACCGTTTCCTTTCCGGCGTATTTGCCTTTGTTTTTCACGGTCACGCTCACTGCAATTTTGTCTTTAAGTACAGTATCAGACAACTCCGGAATGCCATATTCAAATGTTGTATAGCTCAAACCGTAGCCAAAAGGATACAGCGGGTCGTTGGGAACATCCAGGTAATTGGAAGTAAACTTGGGAGAAGCCACTCCATCCCAGGGCCTTCCTGAGCGGTGCATGCTGTGATACACGGGTATTTGCCCAACATGGTAAGGAAAAGAAGTACTCAACCTTCCGGAAGGATTGACCACACCAAAGAGCACATCTGCAATGGCATTCCCCGCTTCGATACCGGTATGCCAAACATCCAGGATGGCATCCATCTGCTCGTTTTCCCACACCAGGGTCATTGGACGGCCGTTGAACAATACCATTACAATGGGTTTGCCTGTTGCTTTAAGTGCCCGGAGCAACTTTTTCTGAGATGGCTGCAGGCTTATATCCGCCATGGAAGAAGACTCGCCGCTCATATCGGCAGCTTCGCCCATTACTGCCACGATGACTTCTGCCTTTTCGGCGGCAGCCAGAGCCTCCTCAATCATTTCTTCCGGACTGCGCTTATCAATCACAATTTCCTGTCCGAAGACATTGACCCTTTTGGCAAATTCGGGATCGTCTGAGATGTTTGTGCCTTTGGCAAAAAACAATTCGCCTTCGGCTGCCAATTGTGCTTGTATGCCCTCCAAAACTGTCACAGACTTGTCAAAATCTCCTGAAACACTCCAGGTGCCCATCATATTCCGACGGCTATCCGCAAGTGGTCCTACCAGGGCAATCCTGGCTGAGTGCTTCAAGGGCAGGATGTTTCCTTCATTTTTGAGTAAAACCTGAACCTGTGAGCCCAATTTTCGGGCAAAAGCTCTGTTTTCTTTGGATAATATCTCCTTTTCTGCTCTTTCTTCATCGAAATAGCGGTAGGGATCATCAAACAATCCCAACTGCTCCTTGGCTAGCAATATACGACGGCAAGCGCGATCTACCTCCTCTACACTTACCACCCCTTCTTCTATGGATGCTTTGAGCGTTGTCAGAAATCCTTCGCCTATCATGTCCATATCCAGTCCTGCTTTCAGGGCGCGTGCAGAGACCGTTTTCAAATCGCCAACTCCATGGGCGATCATTTCGTTGAGTGAAGTATAATCAGATACCACAAACCCTTTGAAGTTCCATTCTTTTCGCAATACCTGATCCAACAACAGTTTGCTGCCGGTAGCAGGTACATAGTCCACCACGTTAAAAGATGTCATGACGGAAGCGACCCCTGCATCAACAGCTGCCTTGTAAGGAGGGAGATATTCGTTGTAGAGCCTCACCTGACTCATATCTACCGTTGCATAATCCCTTCCTCCCTCAGGAGCACCATAAGCGGCATAATGTTTCACACAAGCTGCCATGGTGGTAGGATCGCTCAGGTCATTTTGCTGGTAGCCCTTCACCATGGCTGCTGAAATTCTCGAAGAAAGGAAAGGATCCTCTCCATTGCCTTCAGCAATGCGCCCCCACCGGGGATCTCTGGCAATATCTACCATGGGAGAAAAATTCCACATCAAACCATCGGCTGTAGCCTCTCTCGCAGCCACTCTAGCTGAAGCTTCAATCAGATCCATATCCCAGGTACAAGAAATAGCTAGTGGAATAGGAAAGACGGTCTGATGGCCATGGATCACGTCCATTCCCGTTATCAAAGGAATGCCCAGGCGGCTTTCCTCAACCGCTATTTGTTGGATTTTCTTCATTTTCGCGGCACCCCGGGTACCAAAAATAGCTCCCACCTTTCCTTCGCGTATTTTCTTTTCTACATCTCCGCTAATGACCGTTCCAGTAACAGCCCCGCCCTGATTCACCAGGTTTAATTGTCCAATTTTCTCTTCCAGGGTCATTTGTGCCATCAATGCCTCTACCCTTGGAGAACTGAGTTCTTGTTTTTGTTTGGAAAACATCCAGGCAAAAAACAGAGGATCCTTTATGGCTTTTTCCAGCGCAGCATTGTTGTCTGCATCCTTTAGCAAGGATATCTTGGCCAGTCCCCCCTCCCGCTGTATCTTGTTAACCAATCGGATCGACAATCCCGGATCGACTTTTTTGTCCTCCAATCCGTGGATAGCCCACACCGGGACATCTGAAAAACGGGCGGTATGCTCCAATGCAGCTCCTCCGCCTATCGCTATGGCTGCTGCAATCTTTTCAGGCATTTTTGCCAGTAGCTCCCATACGGCCATTGCACCGGTAGAAGTGCCGGCCAGGTACAGCTGGCGCTGGTTGATATAGGGAAGCTCCAATTGTTCGTCGACCAATCCCATAAGGGCTTTCAAGGCCCGGCTTGGGGGAGCATCCACCGGAAAGGTATAGTTGCCATCATCCGCTCCTGTTTCCAGTGCATTGCTCCAGGATTCATCCCCGGGACACTGGGGGAAAATCACCACCGCTGGGTACTTTTTGATAGAATCTTCCATCACAAGCCCTACAGGATCCAGCTGTTTCTGTTTGTCAGTGCTACATTGCTCCGGGCCGTGAAGAAAAACCAACAGCGGATATTCTTTGCTACGGTCAAAATTCTCCGGAAACAAGATGCTATAGTTCAGGGTATATTCCCCCTGCGTGAACTTTCCGACCTGAAAACCATCCCGGAAGTTCCCCATCCGGGTACCGGAAAAC
>JALQTV010000358.1 GCA_023268675.1 Saprospiraceae bacterium
ATCTTGTTGGATGGCGACTTTCCGGCAGGGTTCAAGCGCCTTCAAACAGCCACGGTAGAAATGCTGGAAGATTTTCGCTCCTTATCGCCTTATGTTCAATACCACTTCGACAATCCCAACGAAGGCAGCACCGAGGAAATCAACCAACGCCGGGAAGCGTTGGCACAGGACAATATCCTCCCAACGCGCCTCACCGTCAACAGCAACAACGAGCGTTCCCAGCAATACATCTATCCCTGGATCATTTTCAACTTTAAAGGCCGCAGCCTGAAAGTCAACCTGCTGGAAAACGACATTCCCGGTCAAAATCAGGAACTCGTACTCAACAACTCTGTAGCCCTGCTAGAATACAAATTTGCCAATGCCATTCAGAAAATACAGACCGTCCTGCGCCCAGTCATTGCTTTCAGTACCGGGCATGGAGAGCTCAGTGGCATAGAAACCGCCGACCTTGAAAAAAGCTTGCGCGAGCACTACGACACAGGACGACTCAACCTCGACAGTACCGTCACCCTCAGCTCCGAACTGGATCTGCTTGTCGTCGCCAAGCCCCGTTTCGCTTTCTCCGAAAAAGACAAATTCAAAATAGACCAGTACATCATGAACGGAGGACGGGTACTTTGGCTCATAGACCCCATCAATGTATCGCTGGACAGCTTGCGCGGCAAAGCTTATTTTCCCAACAACTTCGAGACGGACCTGGACGATTTGTTCTTCAACTACGGTTTCCGCCTGCAACCCAACCTGATCCTTGACCTGCAAAATACCCGCATACCCCTCGCTACAAGCATGATAGGCAATCAGCCGCAGTTTGAATACTTTCCCTACCCCTACCATCTGGTTGTTACTCCCGGAGAGCACCATGCCGTATCGAGAGGTTTGGGTCCCATCAACTTATTGTATGCCAGTTCTATAGATACCACCGTCCGAGTAAAAACCGCACAACAGAAGACTGTTTTGCTTCAAAGTACCGAAAAAACGATGTTGCAGTATTTGCCGCTCGACATGAACTTCCGTTTTCTCGAATACGAACCCGATCCGGAGAAATTCAACAAATCCACCCAGGTAGTAGCACTTTTGCTCGAAGGCATTTTCCCTTCCATGTACCGCAACCGCGTCACTGGCGACATGATGCGGGGATTGGAAGAACTGGGCATTCCCTTCAAGACAGAAAGTGAACCCGGAGCCATGATTGTCGTATCGGATGGAGACATAGCCAAAAACTACGTGCCGCCGGCACAAAACCGCTACGACCCCCTTGGATACAACCCCTTTGAAAAATTCACCTTTTCCAACAAAGAATTTTTGTTGAACGCCATTGAATACCTCATCGACGACAAAGGCATCATAGAGGCCCGCAACAAAGAAATCAAGTTGCGTTTGCTGGATCAGGCTCGCGTGAAAGAAGAAAAGCGCCAATGGCAGTTGATCAATCTGCTTCTTCCCATTGCTGTTTTGATCTTCTTTGGACTCGGTTATCAATTTTTCCGCAGGCGAAAATATGCGCGATAAGCGGACAAAAGCGGCCATTTTCTGACACCTACTGCTACTTTTTAGGGCAATATGGTAGCTTTGCAAAAAACGAATGGTGATCCTATGAAAAAGAAGACACTTATTTTGTTGGTAGTTGCTCTTAGCCTGATGGCCCTCGCAGTGTGGGTGACTCGCCCGGGAATCCACACAAAAAACACGGAATCCAATGACTGGGATTTTGCCATTAGCGATACGGAGCAAATCGCCCGAATCTTCATAGCAGACAGGGAAGGCAATACCACCCTGCTCGAAAAAAAAGAAGGCAAATGGTGGTACAACGACATCTACCCCGCCCGCCCCAATGCCATGGAAAACCTACTGGATGCCATCAGTCGGGTAAAACTAAAATACCGCCCGTCGCAGGCCGCCATTCCGGGGATGGTGAGTAGCCTCAGCACCGAAGGCCTCAAGGTAGAAATATACAACAAGGCCGGCCAAAAAATCAAAGCCTATTACGTAGGGGGAGCTACCGCCGATGAGCGGGGAACTTATATGATCATGGAAGATTCCAACAACCCTTACGTGGCTCATATCCCTTCCTGGGAGGGCAACCTTCGTTTTCGCTACAGCCTGCTTGGCGATGACTGGAAAGACAAGGCCATTTTTGCCGAAAGGCAGGAAGCCATTACCCGTTTGTCGGTTACCTACCCCAAACAGCGCAACAAATCCTTTGTCCTCGAAAAACAGGGGGGTAATTTTACTGTCAGTCCTGCCTTTGCCATGGCTCCTGAAAGCTCGGCCAAAGTCAAACCGGGTGCGGTAGAAGCCTATCTTCGCAATTACAGGAGCGTAGTAGCCGAAGCCTTCTCCAACCAATACCCCGGGAGAGACTCCATTACCAACATGGTACCCTTTTGCACCATCCGTCTGCAAAGTGATGACAAGCAGCGCAGTGTGAATTTCTTCCCTATATTCAACCAACCCATACTGGACATCAAAAGCGGGCAATTTATCGGAACGACCGAAGCCGAACGTTACTATGCCTGGATAGAAGAAACGGATGACTTTATGCTTGTTCAGCAGCGGGTTTTCGGGGAGCTTTTCCGCGCATATGAAAGCTTTTTTGAAGGAAGCTGAGATGAACAAGTACAAGTTCGGACTGTGGTTGCTCCCTTTCTGGGGATTTTTCGGTCATCGTCTCCTCAACGAAATGGCCGTCTATACCCTTCCCCCTCCTCTAATCGCTTTTTACAAGCAAAACCTGGATTACATCAGAGATCATG
>JALQTV010000359.1 GCA_023268675.1 Saprospiraceae bacterium
CTTTATTGGGAGTTTAAAGGAATTACAGGCAGTAATTTCCATATTAATAGATATTTTTGCGAAAAATTACCATACCAAGGTTTTAAAAAATTATCTGCATGGAATACAGTCCGAGAGCCATTGAAAAGAAATGGAATGAATCGTGGGAGAAGAGTGAAATTTATAAAGTGAACAATACCAGTGACAAACCAAAGTTCTATGTACTGGATATGTTTCCCTATCCTTCGGGGGCGGGGCTTCACGTAGGGCATCCTTTGGGATATATTGCTTCCGATATTTTTGCACGCTTCAAAAGATTAAAGGGTTTCAATGTGCTTCATCCCATGGGGTATGATGCTTTTGGTTTGCCGGCAGAGCAATATGCGATCCAGACAGGAGTTCATCCTGCTATTTCTACCGCGGAAAATATTGCCAGGTATCGTTCTCAATTGGAAAATCTGGGTTTGAGTTTCGATTGGTCCAGAGAGGTCAGTACTTCTCATCCTGATTTCTACAAGTGGACGCAATGGATTTTTATCCAGTTGTTTGAGCATTATTACGATCTGGAAGCGGATAAGGCCCTTCCCATCGCTGAGTTGGTCACTCGTTTCGAGACAGAAGGGAATGGCAGCCTTCGTGCAGTTTCTACTCAGGAGCAGGTTTTTTCAGCAGAGGATTGGAAACAAATGACACGGGTGCAACAGCATGAAGTGTTGATGAATTACCGCCTTGCTTACAGGAAAACGACCTTTGTAAACTGGTGCGAAGCGCTGGGTACGGTACTGGCCAACGATGAGGTCAAAGACGGTGTATCGGAGCGTGGGGGACATCCGGTAGAGCGAAAACCCATGTTGCAATGGTCGCTTCGCATCACGGCGTATGCCGAACGATTGCTCAACGACCTGCAAAACCTGGAGTGGTCTGATGCGATGAAAAAAATGCAGGGCAACTGGATCGGGAAGTCAACCGGTGCTCAGGTATTTTTCCCGATAAGGGACAGCAAAGAAACAATAGAAATCTTCACCACCCGACCGGATACGATTTTCGGGGCTACCTTCATGGTTTTGGCACCGGAACACGATCTGGTGAGTCAACTGACAACCCCTGAATGTAAGGCCGAAGTAGAGGCTTACCTGGATTATGTAAAAACCCGCTCGGAGCGCGATAGGATGGCAGAAGTGAAGGAGGTGACAGGGGCATTTTTGGGTGCTTATGCAGTCAATCCTTTCAGCGGAGAAAATATTCCCATCTGGATAGGCGAGTATGTTTTGAAAGATTATGGCACCGGTGCCATCATGGCTGTGCCCAGTGATGATGACCGCGACCATGCTTTTGCCTCAAAATTCGGCTTGCCTGTGATCAATGTAGTAGATAAGGCAGATTATCCGGGGGCAGGAAGGCACGATAAAGTTGGAAAAATGATCAATTCCGGTTTCCTGAACGGCATGGAAGTTCCGGATGCTATAGAAAGGACCATCAGTGAAATCGAAGCTCAAAAATTGGGACACCGTAAGGTCAATTACAAATTGCGAGATGCCATCTTCAGTCGCCAGCGCTACTGGGGAGAACCCTTCCCAATGATTTATGATGCAGAAGGGGTGCCACAAGCGCTGCCACTCGAGGAGCTTCCTCTGACACTTCCTCCACTGGATGATTTTCAGCCCGCTTCAGGCGGAAAATCTCCCCTTGCACGTGCGACCGACTGGGTGAATCTTCCCGATGGTTTTACGAGAGAAACGGATACCATGCCCGGTTTCGCCGGTTCTTCCTGGTATTTTCTGCGCTATATGGATGCCAATAATCCCAATGCTTTCGCAGGACAGGAAGCCATAGATTACTGGAAAGAGGTGGATTTGTATGTCGGCGGCACAGAACATGCTGTGGGCCACCTGATGTATTCTCGTTTCTGGCATAAATTTTTGTTTGACAAAGGTTTGGTGCCTACGCCCGAACCATTCAGGAAGTTGATCAATCAGGGGATGATTCAGGGCGTGATTGAGTATGTCAACATGCAGAAGGATAAGGTAAGCGGAGTGAATCGCTTCGTTTCTGCCGAAATTGCAGAGGTAGAACAAGCGGCAGGCAAGGACTTTGTCAAAATCCCTGTACACGTGGATTTTGTAGTGGATTATGGATCTGAGCGCTCTTATCTGGATGCGGAGAGCATAGGAAAGTTCATCAATTGGCGAACGGAATACGCGGATGCGATTTTTGAGTGTGCCAATGGAATCCTGCAATCCGGTAATTTCAAATCCAGGCCCGGAAAAGAAGGTAAGGGCAGTCATTTGACCACTACTTCCGAGGTTGGAAAAATGTCTAAGCGCTATTTCAATGTGGTCAATCCGGATGATGTAGTAGAAAAATATGGAGCTGATTGCTTCCGAATGTACGAAATGTTCCTCGGGCCGATAGAGCAGGCCAAACCTTGGGATACCAAGGGGATCGATGGGGTAAGCAAGTTCCTGCGCAAATTCTGGGGCTTGTTTTTTGGCGAAGCCGGAACCCTGGAACTATCGAATGAGACACCTTCTAAGGCAGAATGGAAAGTGCTCCATACCGCGATCAAGAAAATAAGTGAGGACATCGAAAGGTTTTCTTTCAATACCTGCGTGAGTGCCTTTATGGTGGCTACCAATGATTTGAAAAAGCTGGCTTGCAACAAAAAAGACATTTTGCGCGAGCTGGTGATCATGATAGCGCCTTTTGCACCGTATATGAGTGAGGAATTGTGGCAATTGATGGGTGAAGTCGGTACGGTACACGACAGTGC
>JALQTV010000035.1 GCA_023268675.1 Saprospiraceae bacterium
GTAAAGGCCGGCAGTGAGCGGAACAAACAGCGAAACGAGGCTTAGGGCAGAGGATTGGGCTACCAGTTCGTATATATTTGTATTGATCATAGCCATCACGGCAGAGCAGGCAGCTACAAACAACACCGATATCCGCATCCAAAACAACAAGCGCTTGTCGCTGAGGTCTTTGACAAAAGGACGGATCAGGTTTTCGCCGATGACCGTGGCCGGAGCCAGAATAGCTCCTGAAGTAGTACTCAAAATAGCTGACAACAACGCCCCAAAAAAGAAAATCTGCAGAGGCAAGCCTCCGTGCAACAATACCACCCGGGGAATGACCAACTGGGAGTCTCCTTCCTGCAATTCCGGGTATAAAATATTGGCACACAATCCAATAAACAAAGGTATAAAACCCACAGTAAGATAGAGAAAACCCGACAAGTACCCCGATTTTACAGAAGTATTTTCGTCTTTTGCTGCCATGACGCGCTGAAAAATATCCTGCTGCGGGATGGAACCCAAGCCTATGGTTATCCAGGCAGCGATGTACTGTACGATGCTGGTAAAATCAGGATCGGGCAGAAAACGGAAAAAACCAGGCTCTATGCTTTCGGCCAGCGGCTCCCAACCACCAACATCCTGAAACAGGCTGATCGCCAGAAAAACAAGCCCGCCTATGATCATCAGGGTTTGTACGAAGTCCGTGATCGAAACCGCCCACATACCCCCTATAAAAGTGTATAGGGTCACCACCGAGGTAAAAAAAACAATGCCTGCCGACAAAGACAATCCGGTCAATACATTGAAGATAATCGCCATCGCCACCAGTTGTGCAGCAATCCATCCGAAGTAGGAGGGAATCATGAAAAAGGCAGAAATCAATTCTGCTGCACGACCATAGCGTATCCGGAAAAAATCATTGAAAGTCAATATATTGAGTCGATACAAGGGCCGGGCGAAAAACAAACCCACCAAAATCAGGCACAAGGCAGCACCAAAAGGATCTTCTATCACCCCGGGAAGCCCATGTTCTACAAAAGCAGCCGATGCTCCCATGATTGTTTCCGAGCCAAACCAGGTAGCAAAAAGCGCCGATGCAGCAATCAACAAAGGCAAGCGCCGCCCGGCTACAACATAGTCACGGGTCGTTTTTACCTGCCTGCTGGCCAGCCAGCCAATCAGCAGCGTTACTGCCAGATAAATAAGAATAAACAATAGCAGCATGTCCGGTTCGCATTTACTGAAAGTGAAAGTAAAATAAATAATCGAGATAGCTCCTACCCTCTCAGGACGGAAATACTTTTAAACATTCCTTAACAGTACACCTCCCCACTCAAATCCTTATTATAATAAAATTAACGCCCTGATGATTCGCGAATCAAACTAATCTCACCCGAACTATTGTTTATAATTTAAAAGGTAAGTGCTTTATGGCTTACCGTTCACCGAAAAAATTATATCCTATGAAAGGCAAACTATTGCTATCCGCCCTTATGCTATTGGGAGGCATCCAGCTGTTGCCGGCCCAATATTTCGGACAAAACAAACCCAGCTACGAAGTTTTCAACTTCAAGGTTACACAAACTCCCAATTTTGAAATATACCACTACCTCGACAATCCCGAAGTGGTCAAAGAGTTGGCTAATTTTTCAGAACAATGGTACCGCATGCACCAACAAGTCTTGCAGGATACCTTTCTGTCCAAAAATCCCCTGATTTTCTACAGCGACCATGCAGACTTCCAACAAACCAATGCCATCAGCGGAAGCATTGGCGTGGGAACCGGTGGTGTGACAGAAGCACTGAAAAACAGAGTGATTCTACCCATAGCCATGTCAAATCAACAAACGTTTCACGTACTGGGACACGAACTGGTACACGCGTTCCAGTACAACATGATCCTCAATGGAGATTCTACTTCCCTGCGCAACTTGTCCAACCTTCCCCTCTGGATGGTAGAAGGACTGGCAGAATACATGTCTATCGGACGCACAGACCCCAATACAGCCATGTGGATGCGCGATGCCGTACTGCAAGATGATGTCCCCTCCATCAAGGAACTCTCCCGCCCAAAATATTTTCCCTACCGCTACGGACAAGCTTTCTGGGCATTTTTAGCTGCCTCTAAAGGCGATGATGTCATTGCGCCTCTGTTTACAGCTGTTGCCCGATACGGCATGCAACTTGCCGTACCTCTGGTGTTGGATATGAGCGTAGAAGAACTCTCCGATGAGTGGGTCAGTAGCATCAAGACTCATTTCGAACCTTTTTTGGGTGACAAAAAGACAAATTATTATGGAAAGCAACTGATAAGTGGTGAAAATGGAGGACGGATCAATGTATCTCCCGTAATCAGCCCTGACGGGAAATACCTTATCTTCCTTTCTGAAAAGGACCTGCTTTCTACAGACCTTTACCTGGCTGACGCACGCACGGGAGAAATCATCAGAAAAGTAGCCAGTGCAGCCAAAGACGGCCATATCGACGACCTCAATTACATAGAATCGGCAGGAACCTGGTCTCCCGACAGCAAACTCTTTGCCTACGTCGCCTTCAATCGCGGCAAAAACATCCTGGTGATCAAGGATGCCATGAGCGGCAAAACAGTAGATGAAATTACTGTCGATGGAGTAGCGGCTTTGAACAACCCTTCCTGGTCGCCCGATGGCAGAAAAATTGCCCTATCGGGTATGGTTGAGGGCAGACACGACCTATTTTCCGTTAATGTACGCAACGGTAGGCTAACTCAACTGACCGATGATCCTTATTCAGAATTGCATCCCTATTGGTCCGCCGATGGCAAAAAATTGCTATTTGCCAGCGACCAGCGCAGTTTTGAAAGAGGAAGAAGTCATGGCAAGTGGGTGTTTAACCTCGCAGAACTGGATGTGGAGAGCGGTGCCATCGTTCACCACGATGTCTTCCCGGGAGCAGACAACCTCAATCCAATTTATGGCCAGAACGGCAACATCCTCTTCCTTTCCGACCGCGATGGCTTCCGTAACCTGTACGAATACGAACCGGCTACCGGCCTCGTTTTCCAAAAAACAAGATTTTTGACCGGCATCAGCGGCATTACAGCCTATGCCCCGGCGATCAGTTTTTCTGCCAAAAGAGACCGACTGCTCTACACTGTTTATGAAAAGAACGGGTACAAGATCTTTGCAGGCAAATCCGAAGCTTTTCTCAAAGAACCGGTAGACCCACAGGAGGTGGACATGCGCGCCGGCACCTTGCCTGAGCCCGACCGAACCGTTAGCGACCTCGTTGATACTCAACTGGATCAGGTAGATGCTTATGTTGCCTTTGGTGCGGAGGACATGAAGGACGTTCCCTACCAACCTAAATTTCAACTGGACTATATTGGTGGGGGAGCAGGAATAGGAGTGGGCACCAACAGCACTTTTGGCACCACTACCGGCATGGCAGGCGCCATTGATATGTTGTTCAGCGACATTCTGGGCAACAACCAGTTGTACACCAGTGTATCACTCAACGGTGAAATTACCGACTTTGGCACAGCCGTAGCGTACATCAACAAAGAAAAAAAGATAGGCTGGGGGGTACAGTTGTCGCATATCCCCATTCGCCAGACCAGAGGAGGGTTCGTAGGCCTGGACACCTTTACCATCGACGATCAGACCTATCTGGCAGACCGTCTCATTCTTGAAAACTTCCGCATCTTTGAAGACAAGCTGGGAGTCTTTGGCCAGTATCCTTTTTCTACCTCTCTGAGATTGGAAGCAGGCGCTTCTTTTTCAAGATATTACTTCCGCATTGACCAGATCAACCGTTACTATGACGGGTTTGGGCAGTTGCTATACGAAGACCGGGAAAAACTAGACGCGCCCGAAGGTTTTAACCTGGCTACCATCAATGCCGCACTGGTAGGTGACAACAGTGTATTCGGCATGACAGCTCCGCTAAACGGCACCCGGTACAGGCTGGGAGTCGATCAATACATAGGAGAATTTGACTTTACCGCCGTAACCGCTGACTTTAGGACTTATAAATTTCTCAAACCCATAGCATTGGCATTCAGAGCCTACCACTATGGCAGATATGGCAACAGCCAGGGCATGTTTCCGCTTTACATTGGTAGTCCCTGGTATGTACGAGGCTACAACACCGGTTCGACCGAAGAACTATTCCTGGATTCCGGCAGAAATTTTGACGAACTGTTGGGCAACAAAATGTTGGTTTCCAACTTCGAAGTAAGGATCCCCCTGACCGGGCCGGAGCGTCTGGCCGCAGTCAAATCGGGCATTCTTTTCTCCGACCTCAACTTCTTCGTGGATGGAGGATTGGCCTGGAATGATTTTGGCCAATTCAGAGATCCGGAGAATACCGGCTCCTTCAACAAACCCCGACCTTTCTACAGCACCGGGGTCTCTTTGAGGGTTAACCTGCTTGGGGCAATGGTATTGGAACCCTATTATGCCTTCCCCATGTTTAGCGGTTTGAAAAACACTAGAGGGGTCTTTGGGTTGAATATATTGCCGGGATGGTAGCAACAGGGTATGTCCTGTTGTTACAATAATGCCGCACCAAACACGCCGGCACTATCGCCCAGTTTGGGTCTTAGAAACATCGTATTCACCTTGGGGTTAAACACGTGCTTGGCTACTTGTTTGACCCCTTCTTCATACAACAAATCAATATTGCCTACCCCGCCACCCAAAACGATGCAATCCGGATCCAGCATATTGATGATGCTGGCGACTGCCCGTCCGAATTGAGTTATCAAACGGTTCATCGTAGCTTCTGCATGAATGTCCTGGCCTTTTTTATAGCGTGCATAAATTTCTTTCAGGGGCAGGTGATTGCCCGTCAGGCGATTGTAATATCTCTCCAGAGCAGGCCCTGAGATAACTGTTTCCACACAACCCACCTTTCCACAATAGCAAGTTCCTCCGTCTATGTCAAGGAAATTATGTCCCCACTCGCCTGCAATCCCGTGTTTACCCTGCAATACCTGGCCATTGACCACGATGCCTCCTCCTACACCGGTACCCATGATGATGCCGAAAACCACTTTTGCATCGGGATCGTGGTCTTTCACTGCCCCCATCAAAGTTTCTGCTACGGCAAAACAATTGGCATCATTGGCCATTTTCACCGGAATGCCAAGCAGATCTTCAATATCCTTTAGCAGGGGCTGGCCATTCAGCACGGTAGTATTGCTATTTTTCAACAAGCCATTGGAAGGTTCTATCGTTCCGGGAGTTCCAATTCCGATGCGTTCGGGTTTTACCCCGGCTTCTGCTGCCATCATATCGGTCAGTACCTTAAATTGGTTTACCAGGTGATCGTATCCCATGTGTTTTTCCGTAGGTACCCGTATTCTGGAAAGTACATTTGGATTTTCTGCACTTTCTATGACTACGCCTTCTATTTTTGTTCCGCCGAGATCTATACCCCAAAGTGGTTTCATGCGTTGCTGTTGTCTGATGAATTAGGACAAAATTTTACATTGTGTAACCAAAACACTAAGATATAATCTTTTGTAATCAGACAAACAGGTATTTATGATTTTTTTTAAGCCCGCTTATATTACCTTCAAACACAAAGGCAGAGGGATAAATCGGGCTGCTCAAATCAGCATTCGGGAAAAATTTTTATCTTGTCGGATTAAATCAAGATTACAGGGGTTATTTCTACAGGCATACTGCTCATTTAATACCCACTATGCAGCTGAATCGCTTTACATTCGAACTCAAAACCCTATCAACGGACGACAGGCCGATATACATTACCGGAAATTTCAACAACTGGAAAACGGCAGATCCTGCTTTTCGCATGGTTCAAACAGGACAAAGCCACTACCGACTGGACATTGCCCTTCCTGGAAAACCCCCCGCCGTACTCACCTACAAATACGTCAGAGGTGGTTGGGAAGATGAAGAGCTGGATGCTTATGGCAATGCCAAGGACAACCGCATAGCAGACCTTCGAAGTGGTCACGTATCAGACTTTGTCCCACATTGGCGCAGAGAAGGACTGGACTATAATCCACAATTTTTACCTGACATTCGCATTCTCGACGAAAACTTTGAAATACCCCAGTTGATCAAAACCAGGCGTATCTCGGTATTGCTGCCCTACAACTACGAACAAACCCGGCTCAACTACCCGGTGCTCTATCTCCAGGACGGCCAAAACCTATTGGACAGCCATGCTCCCTTCGGCAGCTGGAGGGTAGATCAAAAATTGGCTTTTATGGCCGAAAAAGGGTTGAGCGACATCATCATCGTCTCCATTGACCATGCTGAAGACGAGCGGATTGCAGAATTTACACCTTCCCATCCTACCAAACTGGGCATTGGCGATGGCAAAAAATACACCCGTTTTTTAGCGGATACGCTAAAACCTTACATAGACCGGCATTTTCGCACCTTACCGGACCGAGAACATACCGGGATAGGAGGCAGTTCCATGGGTGGGTTGATTTCCATTTATGCAGGACTGATGTACCCGGAAGTGTACAGCAAACTGTTGGTTTTTTCACCCTCCCTCTGGGTGGATCCCCAGTTGCACGATCACGCCCCCGCTTTCTTACCTCCCGACGACAAAATTCAGATGTACCTTTACGGCGGAGGCCGTGAAAGTGCAGATTTGGTGAAAGACATGGAGGGATTCATAGAAAATATCAAGTCCCAGGGCATGCACGCCAACATTACTTTTCAGTTATCCATAGAACCCAAAGGCAAACACAATGAATATTGCTGGGGAGAAGAATTTCCCAAAGCTGTAGAATGGTTATTTTTTAATTAGAGGCGGTTCCCAAAAGCCAGTTTTTATGACGATTGAAGTATCACACCAAACCCAACATCGATTCCAAACCCTGGTGCTGCCTGTTGCCGGGAGTACCCATCTGAAAGCCATCATGGCTGCCTTTCCGGAACTTTTTGCTTCCATTGCTGATTATATCCGGTCAGATTTCAAAGGGGAAGCTGGAGAAATCCACCAGTTTTATCATGCCCATCAGAGAGTTTTCCTGGTAGGATTGGGAGAACACCCCAAATTTGGCGAACTGCTCAAAGCATTTCGCTCTTTTGGCATCAAATGCAAAAACAAAATAGGAGTGGAGCTGGGAATACAACTGCAGGTGCTGCCCGAGGGCTATGCCGATCTTGCCACCTGGGCCGAAGCCGTCGTCAATGGTTTGTTTCTTTCAACGTACCAGCTGGGAAAATTCAAGTCAGAGGCCGGCGAAGCACACCCTCTCCTGGAAGAAAAAGCGAGGGTAAGCCTCCTCGTACCCGAATCCACAGAAGACAGCGTCCAGAAAGCAGCTCAAAGAGCTCAACTTTTTGCAAGTACCCAACTCGAAATTTTTGACCTGGTCAATGCCCCTGCCAACCATAAAAGCCCTCAGGATTTAGCCCGTTGGGCAAAAAACTCCGGAAAAAAATTCGGATACAGGGTACAGGTACTCGACAAAGACGCCATTAGCGCTCAGGGCATGCACGCCTTGTTGGCCGTAAACCAGGGCAGTGCAGAGCCTCCTGCTTTCATTACCATGGAATACCGGGGCAAAGGAGAAAACATACCCACCATTGCCCTTGTCGGAAAAGGCGTAACCTTCGATACCGGCGGACTTTCCATCAAGCCCTCTACCAACATGCACCTGATGAAAAGCGATATGGGCGGCGCTGCTGCTGTCCTGGGTACCCTCGAAATGGCTGCCCGGCTGGAACTCCCCGTTCACCTCGTTGGCATCATTCCTTCCACAGACAATTGCGTCGATGCGACAGCACTAAAACCGGGAGATGTCATCGGTTCTTATAGCGGCAAAACCATAGAAGTCATAGACACAGACGCTGAAGGGCGGCTCATCCTAGCGGATGGCTTGGCTTATGCCATAAAAAACCATGCTCCCGACATCCTGATCGACCTGGCAACCCTGACCGGAAGTGCCGTCAGAACATTCGGATACCATGCTGCAGCCCTATTCTCCAACGATGAAAACCTCGCGAGAAGATTGAGCAGGGCAGGAGATGCCAGCGGAGAAAGGGTCTGGCAACTTCCCATCTGGGACGTGTATAAAGAAGACATCAAATCAGATATAGCAGATGTAAAAAACTTCAGCGGCAAACCGGCAGCAGGTGCCATCTCAGCAGCAAAATTCCTGGAGTTCTTTACCGACAATCACCCCTCCTGGGCACACCTTGACATTGCAGGCGTCGCTTTCTCAGAGACCGATTATTCTCCGGCCAAGAGTGCGAGTGGCTTTGGCATCCGACTGCTCATTACCTGCCTGGAAGATCTCCTGCACCATTCCGAAACCGGTCCGGAGTAGCTTTGAGAGGAATTTCGCCTACTTTATTCAGGATTTCGGTCAGCATGCATTATCTTGTTTACCAATCACAAAATTCTGAAAAACATGAGCAGGCCCCATACCTTTCTCTGCATAGCCCTGTACTTCAAGGGAGTGGAATTTATCAAAGCCTGTAAGGCTGCAGGCAATACCGTTTTTTTGCTGACCAGAAGCAGTCTGGCAGATGAAGAGTGGCCCCGGGACTCCATCGATGACTTCTTCTACATCGAAAGTGAAGACAATACTCCCGAAAACATCCACAACATCATCAAAGGACTGGCATACGTCATGCGCAACCAGCATGTGGACAGGGTCGTAGCATTGGACGACTTCGATGTCGAAAAGGCAGCTGCCATCCGCGAAGATTTTCGCATTCCCGGAATGGGACAAACTACCGCCCGCAATTTCCGGGACAAACTGGCCATGCGCGCCAAAGCAGCCGAACAAAACATTCCCATTCCCCCCTTCTCCGCCTTGTTCAATGACCAGGATGTCAACCACTACCTGAATACCGTAACCGGCCCCTGGGTCATCAAACCCAGAGGAGAAGCCAGTGCCATAGGCATCAAAAAAGTACATGCCATCGAGGAAGTATGGGCTACCATTGAAGCACTGGGAGACCGCCGGCATGAATACCTGATCGAACAATACAAACCGGGTGATGTCTATCACGCCGATGCTCTGGTATATGAGGGAAAAGTACATTTCTGCCTCATTTCCAAATACCTGCAACCGCCTTTCGACGTAGCTCATGGAGGTGGCGTTTTTCGCACCATTACCCTCGATGCTGACAACGAAGACCAAAAAGAACTGCAAGCCCTGCACGCCAGATTGCTCACTTCCTTTGGACTTAAATACAGTGCCAGCCATACCGAATTTATCAAATCCAAAGAGGACGGGAAATTTTACTTCCTCGAAACTGCTTCCCGCGTCGGCGGAGCACATATCTCGGATCTGGTACATCAGTCCACAGGCATCAACCTGTGGGAAGAATGGGCGAAAATCGAAAATGCCGTAGCCAAAGGCGAAGCATACACCCTCCCCAAAGCTTCCTATACCCCCACCGGGCTGCTTGTTTCCCTCACCAAACACCAACATCCGGATTTCAGCCTCTTTAACGACCCCGAAATCTGCTGGCGCCTGCACAAAGATTACCACATCGGACTGATTGTGAAATCTGCTGACGACGGCAGAGTAAAGGAATTACTAGATCAATACAGTCTGTTGATTCACCAAAATTATCTGGCTATGCTTCCCCCTCAGGACAAACCTGCTCATTAAAAAATGTGCTCGTAATGAGCCCCATTGAGATGTAATTTTATCATGATTCCTAGCCGACACTTGCCCTTTATAGGTAGAAATACTGTATTTTTGTTTATCAAATAAAAGTTTCAGCCTCTGCGGGGCAATTTCGCCTCAAATGTTACGTATAAAAGCTATCTCTACAGCCAAACCTTTGTAAAGAAAACGCAAAGCAAATTCTAAAAAACAAAGACTTGCTTCAAGATCGAAGCCTCTGGCTGCCCGATGGTCACTTAACATTATTTGTTCGCATATCCTACCACACACCATAAAACAGTAATTTGATTCGTTTGAACAAACGATACTTCACCTGCCGCAACCTATGTGCCAGCTCACACTGTACCGGCTCGTGGCAAACAACTAATTACATGAAGATACTCCAATTGCCATTGCTCCTAACCGCAGTTTTCTTTTTGGGCGAAGCCCTGTCCTTGCACGCACAAAATGACCTGTTGCGGGATATTTTCGGAAAAGAAGAACCTGTATTCCAAACGGATATAAGGCCGGAAAAAGATGGCCGGGCTCAAATGTCCGTTTATTTTACTCATAGCAAGATCGATGAACTAGAGGTATCTTTCTGGATACTCGACAGCAGTACCGATCCCACAAACGGGGAACAGAAAAAACTGATTTCCGACTTGCAGCTCCTGCAAAATCGAAAGGTAGTCGCCATTCCTCTCAATGACCTCCAGGAAAATAAATACTATGCCATTGGTGTCGATTTCAGAAATCCCGGCGCCCTGAACAAGAAATTTTCTTCTCTCTATCTGGAAAACAGCTACCGCTACCTAAGCCCAGGTACTGCTGAAGAAACAACTGCCGCACTCACCAGCAAGGGCAGTCCCAAACAACAAAATACAGCTCCCTGCGAAAACCCAGATATCAAAATCGAACTGGCACCAACAGGCTACTGCAACCTATCAGACAAGCCGGCCATACTCATCCAATGCGACAATTGCCGGACCAAAAACTGGTCTTTCAAAGTAGAAGTAAGACGGGAAAATAGTTATTGGGTACCGCTCAGATCAGATGGCATGGCACAGGCCGCCCTGGGAAATAACCTGCGTATAGAACCCCTCTGCGATCTCGGAGAAGGCAGCTACTACGCACGAGTCAGCGCCTGGGGGGAAAATTGCAGTGCCCCCGTCGTCAGAGAACTCAACCGAATGATCCACATCCGGAGCGCTTCAGACTACACGCCCTACAGCTATGGCGAGATGGCAAGCCCGGAAGAACCCCTTACCGCCAAAGCCTACCAGGCAATACCACAGGAATGTAAGGTTTTGGGGAAAGCCTTTTTACAGCAAAATAAAATAACAGGTAGCCTCGTACTGGAACCCAATACTCCCTGCGCAGATTTCAACCCTTATGCAGAGGTGCGCTACATCCATCCCGGTTATCGCGACATCATCCTCGAACCACTGCTCCTCGCCGCAGGCAAAACCACTCCTTTCGAAATAAACCTGGACGAACGGGATTTGAACAGGGGCATACACACCCTGCAGGTAATCGTTTTTGGCAGGTCTTCTACCTTGTCAGAAGGTGTACCCATCGCAGCTTTTTGGCTGAAAGCCGAAGAAGCAAACGACCAGACGAATCCACTGCCCGCAGCTCCTGTCAACGCAGGTCTACCACCCATCGACGCCCCTTCCGAAGCATATCCCGGACTCTGGCAAAACATAGATACCATCAGTGTCAAAGCCTCGGATCCGAATTGCAACCAGATTCAGAACTTACAACTGGTCTATGATTCCAATAAATCCCGGATCCCCTTGTTCGTTTCCTGGTTAAGCCCACGCTGCTGCCAGGAAAAAGGTTGCACCTATACCGTTTGGGCAGGGCCCGATCCCATGCAAACCCGACTCATCGTAAAAGGCAATAAATCAGGAGCCATCATACGCGAACTGCTGCCCGGCATCAGCCCCGACGACAATTATTTCGAAGTAGTTGTAGAAACCTCCAACGGCAACAGAAAAGCTGCCTATCTGGTAGGTCAGGGCCCCCTATACGGCATAGAAGCTGTACTGGACTACCAGGATAGCTTCCGCCCACAAAGCAGCGACCCCCTGATCATGAAAAAAGCAAGTTCCTTTACTTATAAAGTACCGGAACTGCCCTTCTCCAATTTTGCTCCCTGCCGCTACAAACGACAAACCTGGCTGGCCGCCGAAAAACCCATCCGAGTCGGCGATATCATCCGGATTCAATATGACTTTAAAGACCCCGGACACCAATACTCGCTCTACTTTAAACCGGAAGGCAGCAACGAATGGGTCCTCGCCCCCGATACACAGGAATTGCAAAACAGCCCGGTCTTCGAGTTTGCCGCTTCTCCCTTCCACTCGGGGCAATACCTGGTGCTCGTGTACAAGTCTTCCAACAACTGGGGTTGCTTATCAGAAAGTCCCGAGCAATCCGTTCAGATCCATGTAAATGACGAACCCTAAAGAAGAAATCATAAAGCTGCTATCCCGGGATCCCGTGCTGGCAGCCATCATCCCCGAAATCACCCTGCCGGAACCCCAACCCCGGCAGGATGTCTTCAATGCCCTCATACGATCCATCGTCTCGCAACAACTGTCCACCAAAGCAGCTGCAACCATCTATCAGCGATTCGCAGCATTGTTCGAAGGAAACGAAATCAACCCCACTCGGATTTTGAGCACGGACGAACAGGTACTGCGCTCCGCAGGCCTCTCCAAACAAAAGAGTACCTATCTGAAAGAAGTAGCCGACTTCTTTTCCGGCGAAGCCGAAAACATGGACTGGCAACAGCTGTCTGACGAACAGATCGTAAAACATCTTACCCGCATCAAGGGAGTAGGTGTCTGGACAGTACAGATGATCTTGATGTTTCACATGGCTCGCCCCGATGTGTTTCCGGTAGATGACCTGGGCATCCAGCAGAGCATGGCAGATTTGTACGGCATCACTGCCGAAAAACAAGCCCTTAAAAAGCAAATGCTGCGCATTGCTGACAACTGGCGACCCTACCGCTCCTACGCTTCCCGCTACCTCTGGAAATGGCGCGATAATTTTCGCTGACAAGCGCAGACAACAATCATTGTCCGGATAATTGCCTATATTTGGTTAGGATCTTTTATCAAAGTCATCCTTTGGGCTAAAAAAACCTTGGGATAGCTCTTGGCTCCCTGGCCAAAAATCCGGATTAAACCAATACTTCTCTTCTCACTAACCTCATACAACCTGCTCCATAACAACGCAGCAGAGGATCAAGCTTTTTCCCGAAGGGAAGAAAAAATACCAAGTGAAAATATTAAAGTCAGCTATGAACAGCAAACAACAGGACTTTTACCTCCGGGCAAAAAAAATCGCCCTCGAAGATCGCGCACAATTCGTGAAACGCCATATCGGCGAACTCGATACCGGAAAAAACAGACAGCTCCTCCGCGAATCCTTACTCAGGTGTACCCACGACCCCGATAGTGGGGAAAAATTGACCGTGCAAGCCTTTGAAAAACGCATCTTTGACCTCTTCAGCATCGTCTTCACAGGCCATCCTGTCTGGAACATGACGCCCGAAGAACACAGAGCATTCCTTAAACGAGTTAGCCACCCGGGCGATGACGAAGCCGGCCTTACGGCCAAAAAACAGCTGGAAGAAGCTGCCCAAACGCGCTTCGAGCACCCCGATCTGGACCGTGAAAACGAAGATACCTACCAGGCTATCCGACACGCCAACAACGCCCTGCGAATGGCAGAAGCCATTGCAGTGGAAGTTGGCATGGCCACCTACCCCGAAGAATGGACCCAGATCAATTATACCGTCGGACTGCTCTACAAATGGACCCTCCACGACTGGGACGGACGGGAAGACATCAACTGGAACCTCCCCTTCGCCGATAAAATGCGCCTGCAATTCGAAAAATTCCGCCAGGAAACCATTCCGGATTTTCAGGCACTCAAATCCTTTGTCAAAAAAGAGGAAGACTTGCAGGCCATAGATGATATCCTCCAAAAACTGGAATTTTCCGCAAGCGTCATGGAAAAACACTATCAGTTTTACCGAAATTATGACGTTGACAAGGACGAAGGGCTCGTTGCCCTCCAACAGGATGAAATGGAACTGCTCGAAACCAAAAAAGACCGGATCACTCATCCACGCGAACTGGTCGAAGCACTCAACCGCATCCTCAAGCATACCGATCCCGCTGAGCAGGAAACCCTAAAAAAGATCGTCCTCCTACGCACCGCCCTCAGTGGCCGGGGACTCAGCCTGAGCCGTACCCATTCGCGCATCAACTCAACCAATATCGAAAGTACCCACACCAAAGACCTTCCGGATCATGAAGATACCAAGGAAGAAATAGACCAGGGCGTTATCCCCAATGGTGTCGAAATTCCTGCAGACGATAAACCCACGCTCGACGAGAGATACCTGCCCAAGCTCAACCACCAGATCAAACTCATCAAGCAAAGTCCACGAAGAGAGGTCAGCCTGCTGGATCTCGCCCTATCCCAACACAGTGTGGGCAGACAAATCCTGGTCTCAAAAATGACCGGAGAGCTCATCAACGGGCAAGAACAATCCGTACACCTGATCGCCGACCACAGGGCAGCATTTCACAGCGTCGGACTGCTAAGCTTTATTTACAAATACAATGCAGAGCAATTTGCCTTCCCCGTAGGATTGTGGGAAGAAGAAATAGGCTTGAAAAATGACAACCTGATCATCTACAATCTACTGACCAATATACATTTTCAGGAATTTGTACAGAAAAACTTTGGCAACAGCACCTTCCCCTACCAGAGAATCATGCAGCAAGGAGGGTTTTCTGACCTCATGCGCCAGTACGGACTTTTTGCCTCCGCCTTCACCGGCCGCACCGGAGAACGGTTTTTGAATGCCATAGCCAATGTATTCGAAGGAAATGTCGGCTATGTGTATTTCCCGACAGGGGGAAACAAAGACATGCGCGGATACCATCTGGGAAGTTACCGACGCTCACTCGAAAAAAGAATAAACGGCCATTCGCTGGCAAGAGCCCGAAAAAAAGGCCTGGGTTGGGGGTATTCGCCACAACTTTCCTTCCAGGGACAGGATGCTTTCCTGCTCTTCGGGTCTGACGCAGATGCCTTTTCTATACTCGCTCAATCCATAGACCATGTCACGATGGATCACAGCGATGCCCTGCAAGATGTGTGGTTCAGGAAGCACAAAGATACCATGGCCCTGACCGAATCCGTCAAAAATGTCAACAAAGCCTTCAATGCCAATCCAGACTGGTTGGACCTGCTCTTCGTTTTTAAAAACCTCAACGCACGGACCGGATCGCGCCCTCCCAAACGAAAAAGCAGCAACAAGCGATTGCGGGCCATCGGCCAGGCCAATATCATGGAGACACTGGAGTTTCCCGCTCCCATGGTAATAGGTTTTACCAAAGCCGCCAACGACAATCCGCGCATATTCGAAAAGCGCATGCACCAGTCACCACATTTCGCCGAAGCCTTCATAGAAGTGCTGGACATCGCGCTGGATATGTTTGACCCGCGCATAGGCCACCAGTACCTGGAACTGCTTAACCCCAATTACTGGGAAGGAAAATCTGCCCATCACCCCGAAAAAAGAGAGGTCTATCGCCGGATATCCGATACCCTGACCAGGCATGGCAGCTACTTTCGCTTTAAATCCATGGGCAACCTCCTGTCACGCGAATACGAAGACGCCAGAGCCCTGCGTGCCCGCTATTACGATGCCATTCCTCCTTTTGTAAACAGTGCTTACCAGCCATCTGAACAGCGAAGAGAACTCAAAAACCAGGTTCACCGGGAACGCATGGCCCTGATAGAATCCATGTGGGAAAAACTCTTCTCCATCAAGAAATTTGGCAGGAAAGAAGTTTCAGTGGATGAGGCTTACGCCAAAATCGTGCGCTTCGAAGAAGAAGGGATAGACATCATAGACGATCAGTTCAAAGTTTCCACCAGAACCGTAAACCCCATACACCAGAGGTACAGCAGGTTTGCCCAAAATGGCCAGAGCATCCAGCAACTTGGCTATGCAGACATCCAGGAAACCATAGAAAGTGCCCGCGAAGATCTGAATGCTATAAGAGACCTCTCGGTCGTGCTCATGCACCTCAATTACGGTACAGGGTAGGATTGATTCACGTACACACAAGTACAGTTGTTTGGATAAAAAAAGAGGTCCGAAACATGCGTTTCGAACCTCTTTGATAACTTGCATAAATTTTTCTTACAGCAGTGCAATCCTTTTTGGATTCGCAACTTTTTATCTTACAACTACTTGGGCTGTTTTTTATTTTTTGGCGGGACTGAATGAGCAACTTTTATGTCATATATCAAATTCCCACAGACAACAAAGATATAACCCAAATGCGATAATCCCAAATTCGGATTCAAATAAATTGAGTAGTTTCGGTTGGGCCAGACCGGCAAGTTTCCCTGAGCCAAGCCAATCATTGCTTTGCCAATCTGTGGCCCAAAAAATGCAATCATTTGAACTCAGACTTCAAATACCTGCAGAAAATTATTATTTCTTCTTGTTTTGACCAAAAAATCCCTTGACCTTTGTGTAACAAAAATACTGACAATCATGAAAGTAATTGAAAATCAAAGAAGAAGCTTTTGGGCTACTTTGGCCTTCCTATTAGTGCTGCCTCTTGCAGTTTGGTCTTGTGGAAGTGACGCTCCGGCTGAGCAGACCGAAAGTGAAGCTACTGAAATGACAGAACCAGCAGCTGAACATCCCGCAGTTGATACTACTGCCCAGGATACCACTCAACATTCTGAACATCCAGCGGGTTCTGAGCATCCTTCAGGGTCTGAACATCCTTCAGGATCTGAGCATCCCAAGTAGTTGTTCGTTAAAAAAACGGCTGCCCTCCCATTATTGACGGCAGCCGTTTTTTTTTAATATCCGCAGCGATCATTCCACCTATTTTATCCTCTCAAACGAAAAGCTCGTTTTCGCAACCGCCATAGAACCATCGGCTACTTCCATCACAGGA
>JALQTV010000360.1 GCA_023268675.1 Saprospiraceae bacterium
AGTACTGTTGCACTCACCAGGGCACAAAATAAGAGTATATACTTCATGAGTTTCATGAAGCTAAGGTAAGACTTATTGGGGTAAAGGTTTCCCGGAGACATTGTGCAAGGTTGCTAAAGGGAAAATACAGGCTTGACAATTAAAATTGCAGTAATTTGCAATTTTAATTGCAAAAAGTTGCAATTAAAAGTATAAACTATCTTAAATTGCTATATTAAGCATGATTATTCTGTTTTTCGGGCAGAATGAGTAATTTGAATAGACTTTCTGACTCGGGGCACAAGCAAAAAACATAAGAAGCCATCCAAGAATGATTCCTTGGGCTTAAAATGGACCTTTTAGTACTATCTATCGTTGTGAAAAGCGTCATGGATAAATAATGGTCGGCACTACAATTGCTGTTTTTTAACTCAAAACAATAGTTAGAAAGTTTTCAATAAACAAACACAAACAGGCAATCAAACTTTTTAAATGCATGAATCAGCTGCCCTAACAGCAGTCTTTTTTGAATTCCCGGTTATTATTATTTCATAAAACTTCGGCACTTATGAAGCTCAAACTCAAACCACTTTTTCTGATCCTGGCGCTGGCATTGCCCATGCTTGCCTTTAGCCAAAAGGTCAATACTGCTATCAGAGGTACGGTCACGGATTCTGACCAGCTGCCTCTAATTGGTGTGAATGTTTTTATTCTGGAAGGAAGAGCAGGTACCATAACCGACCTCAATGGTTATTATGAGATTAATGCTGCCCTTGATCCCGGAACTTACACTTTACAAGTCAGTTATGTGGGGTATACCACCTACACAGAGAAAATTGAAATTGGAGAGGGAAGTACCCTCTTTAATAAAGATTTCGTGCTTTCACCAGATATCCTGGATCTGGATCAGGTGGTGGTTACGGGTGCTTCTCCCACAACGACTCGAAAACAATTGGGTAACAATGTGAGTGTAGTAGATGGAAATTCCATTAGTAGCTCCGGTTCTGTAAACACCCTGGGAGCGTTGAGCGGGAAAGTTATGGGAGCACAGATTACCCAAAATGATGGCAATCCGGCCGGTGGTATATCTGTCAGGTTGCGAGGCCCCAGTTCTATCAATGGTTCCTCAGACCCACTATACATCGTCGATGGGGTGATCGTGGACAATAGTTCCACCAATGTGATCAACCTCAGTGCAGATGCCATGAGTACCGGCCTGGTCGGTGGTCAAAACAGGTTGGTGGATATCAACCCTTCCGATATCGAAAGAATTGAAGTGATCAATGGTGCTTCTGCTGCTGCGCTTTACGGATCAAGAGCAGCCAACGGGGTGGTTCAGATTTTCACCAAAAGGGGAAAGAGTGGAAAGCCATCGATTGAATTCAGCACTTCTGTGAGCCTCAGCCAGCTTCGGCAAAAAGTGTTCATGACAGATTATAACCAACGTTTTGGGGTAAGAGGCAGCGATAGACTGTCCACCACTCAGGATCGTTTGAGCATACTGCTTACGTTGGGACTTTCTGAAGCTACCCTACAAGCGCAGGGTGTGGATTTTGTGAAGGTAGGTCCTGTCAACCGTCTATTGATTACGGATAAATACAGCGTACAGCGTTACGATATGCAGGATGAGGTGTTTACCAATGCTTTGGGTACAGAGAATTACCTTTCTGTTAATGGAGGAAATGACAAAACCCAGTATTTCGCTTCTTTCGGGTACACCAACAACAATGGGATCGTCAAAAACACCAACTTCACTAAATATACAGGTCGTCTGAGACTCAATCAAACCCTGGCAGACTGGGCAACTCTTTCTGCCGGTATTGCTTACAACTACAGTTTGAGTCAGGATTTGCCCAATGGTAACAACTTCTTCAGTCCTATCAGTACTATGTTTATCATGGACAATGTGTGGGATCTTACCGAACGCGATGCCGTAGGGAACCTGATGCCGGTAGAACCGGTAAGGGTCAACCCGCTTACTGTCATTGAAACTTTTGACATTACTCAGCGGACCAATCGAAGCATTGGAGACATCCAGCTCAATCTTTTTCCTGTTGAAGGACTTACTGTCAATGCCATTCTGGGATATGACACCTACTCACTTGTGGGAAATGAATTCCACCCTCGTATTCCGTATCCGGGTGTTGCAGCAGGTTTTTTCCCGGATGGTTATGTGAGCAATGCAACCAGCAACGTAACTCTCTTGAATCATGACCTGACTGTCAACTATACCCGTGATCTGAATAGTTCACTTACTTCTACTACTACAGCGGGGTATCAGATACAACACGACCGCACGCATTTTACCGCTCAGGAAGGTCGTGATCTGGCTCCTTTTGTACAAACCATTGCGGCAGCAGCCAACTTGTTCTCTGCTCCGGTACAGCGAATTGCTGAGCGCAGCATTTGGGGGTATTTCTTACAGCAAACTTTTGGCTATCGCGAAAAACTTTTCGTGACATTGGCAGGCCGGGTGGACGGCGCTTCTACTTTCTCGCCTGAGAATCAAACGAACTTCTATCCCAAGGCAAGTGGTAGCTGGGTTTTGACAGATTACCTTAAAAATAGCAGCCTTGGCGATAAAATCAGCTCGCTTAAACTCCGCGCAAGCTATGGACAGGCTGGTAACCTCACCGGTATCGGTCCCTATGACAGATACAATAATTACCTGATTGGACAATTGGGGGGCTTGTCGGCCGTCACTCCTTCAACGGTATTGGCCAATCCGGATGTAAAGCCTGAGCGAATGACAGAGATGGAATTCGGAG
>JALQTV010000361.1 GCA_023268675.1 Saprospiraceae bacterium
ACTACCTGGACTTTTACCTTGCCCAATAGGGGGGCAAACGACAATGCTGATAGCGATGCCTTACCTGACATGGGAGGGATGACGGCTAATTTCACCCTGGCAGCAGGAGAATTACTCCAAAATATGGATGCAGGGATGTATGTAAAACCTGAGAAACTCAGTATGATTTACTGTATTTGTATGGACAATGCAACGACAGAAGACAATGGACAGTTTCTCAACGGCTTGCTGATAGAAAGTTATCCCAACGAAATCTGGAGAATCAGTTCAGGTACAGGTGGATATGACATGGCCAGCCTTGATCCACCGGTGGCTCCCATACCACTTGATCCCGCAACGGCTACTCTTCAGGAGATTCAAATGGGTATATACAGCTTTGATTTCAAAACGGTAGATGCCATAGGATTCAATTATGTATTGACCAATGGAATAGATGAAATCACCATTTCAGGAGCTTGTGCGTATCCGGATATCAATCTGGACCCGATCAATACGACAGAAATATGTACCACAGATGATCCCATTGCATTGAATGCAGTGCCTTCTGTTCCCGGAAACCTGTCTTATTTCATCGACAATGATGAGGTTACAGAGATAGATCCGGCTGCACTTGGCGCCGGACAATATGAGTTGAAAGTGGAGTTTGTTCCTACCGATCCCCAGGAATGTATCGCTACCATTTTGCTGCCATTTGAAGTACTCGATTCCTGTTTTGCAGCCGTAAATGGGTATGTCTGGCTGGATGCAGACAGAGACGGCATCCAGGATGCAGAGGAGTCAGGGGTAGAGGGAGTGACAGTGATCATCAACGAAGTGGCAGAAGGGGGACCTCCTCTTACAGATACTACCCAGACTGATGCTAATGGAAATTATAATTTCGATGTATGGCCGGGAACTTACAAACTCACTTTTGTTTACTCCGGTAAGTATTTGCTGACCGCACAGGATCAGGGAACAGATGACAGTGTAGACAGTGATGTGGATATTCAAACAGACATGACCGCACTTTTCGTTCTGACAAAGGACGACGTGATTGCCCTGGATGCTGGCTTGGTACTTGAATGCGAAAACATCACCGATGCAGGGATTATAGGCTATGATCAGTACCTTTGTGGTCCGGGGAACGCAGCAGAAAGAATAGAAAACCTGGAGAGCCCATCCGGTGGGTATGGCGACATAGAGTATCTTTGGATGTATTCTACTGAACTGGGTGAATTCAACGCAGTCAACTGGCATCCTATCGAAAACTCCAACAACCCCTACCTTGATCCGGGAATACTTTTTGAAACTACCTATTTTGCGCGTTGCGCAAGACGAGTGGGATGTGGTGCTTTCCTGGAAAACAATATCGTGACCATAGAAGTGGGGAATGAAGCTCAGCCTACTATTGACGGGCCACTGGCTGTTTGCGCAGGATCTACCGTCCAATTTACTGCACCGGATGCGGGGCCTTCGGCAAAAATCAACTGGGACTTTGGTTTTACGGCAAGCCCACGTTTGGTTACCGGTCGTAATGCAACGGTAACTTTTCCTGCCGTGGGAATCTTCACCATTCGATTGACAGTAGAGGAAAATAATTGCCTCTCATACAGAGAACAAAAAGTTTCTGTGGTAAATACCCCCACCTACTGTGGGACAGGTCTGATGATTGATCTTACGACCAATGTGCAAGAACATGCTATTATCCGATGGGAGATACTCGACTTGTACAACCACACGTATGTAGTGGAAAGATCAGCGGACAGTCTGGATTTCTACGAACTTGGAGAGGTGACAGAGCCTGCGGTGCAGGTCGGCTATGCGGGATTCTATGAGTTTGTGGATACCAAACCCAAACGTGGCCACAATTTTTACAGGGTCAAACTCATCGATCAGGAAGGGGCATTCCTGTATTCCAATACAGAAGAACTGATTTTGCTCAACGATTCCGAGCTGGTCATGATTTACCCCAATCCGGCAACGGACAAGCTTACCCTTGAAATTTTTGAAGATTTCGGAGCACCGGTTTCTATCGAACTGATCAACATTAACGGCAATAGTTTGTACCGGGAAAAACTGGCTCCGGAAACAATACGGACAGATATTGACATCGCAGCATATCCTCCCGGCTTGTATCTGTTGAAAGTGAGTTACGGACCGGCAGATGTGAAAGTGATGAAGGTTCTGAAACGGTAATGATTTCTATATCAGCGATTTGAAGAAAATATAGGCATCGACATATCCCTGGTCGATGTGGTAAAAGCCACCCGGGACGGTGCCTATAATTTCAAATCCTGCAGACAACCACGCTTTTACAGCAGAGGTGTTGGTGCTGACCACCAGATTGAATTGCATGCCCCTGTAGCCGGCTTCTGTTGCACTTTCGATAGAATGAACAGCCATCTGGCTGCCAATTCCCAGTCCTCTGCTTTTATGGTCAACCATATAGGCTGCATTGGCAATGTGTTTGCCCCAGCCGGGCTGGTTGGGTTTGAGGATATAAGCTCCGTTTATCACTCCCGTCTTGCTATCTTCAGAAACGAAAACCAGATTTTTCAGGGTGACCCAACTGTTTTCTATTTCCTCTCGGGTAGTGGTCTGATCAAAAGGGTAGTAGATGTGCTCGTCTATGACCTGTTTGAATAGTTCCCAGACTCTTTCCATATCAGTTTCCCTGGCTTTTCTGATAACCATAATCCTTGCGATTTAACTTTTTGCTTTTGGAATGCTGGGATAAATTAAAACAATTCCCAGAATAAAGGA
>JALQTV010000362.1 GCA_023268675.1 Saprospiraceae bacterium
CGCCCACCGCCGGAAATTCTGACCTTATTCAGTACTTCCGGGCCTCTTTCCAATAGCGTTATATCCATGTCGGGATCTAGTGTTGCAGCCCGTATGGCTGCGAAAAACCCGGCTGCTCCGCCACCTGCTATGACCAGTTTCCTTCCTTTTTTTTGCATGCCGAAAGATACGATTTTGATACTTATGCAGCTACTTTGTTTTGGTATTCCCCTTTTCTATGATCCGGATTTCTACTCTTCGGTTTTTGGCCCTGGCTTCCGCACTTTGATTGTTTACAAGGGGCAGGCTTTGGCCAAAGCCTTTGATTGTGAGATCTTCGGAAATACAACCTGCGTCCACCAGCCGGGCTTTTACGGCTGCAGCCCGTTTTTCTGAAAGCTGTAGATTGTAGGCTTCACCACCTGTGTCGTCTGTGTGTCCGCGAATTTCTATTTTTAATTGGTTGTGCTGTATCCAGGTTGCTACAAGGTCGAGTAATTCAAAGGACTCCGGACGGATTTCGTGACTGTCGGTGTCGAAATAAAGGTCAGGGAGGGTGAACAGGCTTGATTCTTCCAACAGCGAAAGGCTTATTTTTTTGTTTTCTGGAAACTCCTTGTCTATCATCAACTGGATGGGGAGGGATTGGTCAGCCAAAATCAGGGCAGAATATTTTTTTCCGGCAGGAAGTGCGGTAAAAAAATAGCCCGTAGCAGGATCAGCCTGAATGATATCTGCCACTTTTCCTGTGCTGTCTTCCCGGATGATTACGGTTCCGGAGGATAAGTTTTTCCGCTCACTTTCAAGGTAAGCACTAACTTGGATTACTTTCTGTGGACGGAAATTTTCAGGAAGGGCAATTTCCAAAATGTCCTCGTCGCTTTGTTTGGAGCCACTGGCGAAATAAGCCAGTTGGCCATCAGTAGTCACTTTGTAGCCCCAATCGTTGTCTGTTCCGTTGATGGCAGGTCCCAGGTTGACCGGTTTTGTCCACTCCGTCCAACCTTCACCTATTCGGGTAGTTTTGAACACATCCAGCCCTCCCATTCCGCCATGCCCCTCTGAACTGAAATACAGGGTGCGCAGATCGGGGTGCAGGAAAGGAGATCGTTCCGTGAAAGGAGTGTTGATTACTGGGCCCACACTCTGTGGTGCCGACCAACTGCCATCAGGGAGGCGCTCTGCGAAAAATATATCCGGATGTTCTTTTTCTTCGAGCCCCATGGCTTCCTGTCTTCTTGCAGAAAAGAGGATGACCCTTTTGTCGGTACTGATGGTGCTGATCCCTTGCCATCGGGAACGATTGGCCTCAGGGAAAAGGGGCTTCGGGGCATTCCATCCTGATTTGCCGCGCTCTGCCCATTTGACAATGCCATCCTGAAAGAGTAGCAGGAAGCTGCCATCTGCAGAAATAGACAAGGGCGCATCATTGCTGTTGGGGTCGTTGATGGCATTTATCGGAAGGGCCGGAGTCCATAGGCCGTTTTCAAGTCTGGAAACATAAATGTCTTCCTGCCCATTGATGCGGCGACAAAAGTAAAGCAAGCGCCCGTCTGCTGAGCGCAAAGGGGCATATTCCCGTGCCTTGGTGTTGATGTTTTGCGACAGCGGCAAGGGAAGAGCTTGTTGGTCTTTCTGGGTGCGCAGTGTTTCCAGTTCGGAGTAATAGTCATGCAACGGGGCGTTGAAGGGATGTTTTTTCGGCAGCATCCCCGATTTTGCGGCCAACTGGTAAACAAAATAAGCGGAAGCCAGCCTGTTATGCCAGAAAACATAGCCATTCGGATCTTCCTGAAGCCGGTTAAGTTGTTGCAAGTAAAGCGGAAGGCTGTCTGCTGATGGGCAGGCAGGGTATTTTTGATAAAATGCTTTGATGTCTTCGGGATCTCCGTATTGAAGATAACAGTCCAGCAAGTTTTCCAGTGTTTTAGGCAAATACTTGTTGGGCCATTTTTCGAGGTATGCTTCCAGGACGTTCAGGTACAGTTGTTTTTCAGTGGCTGCAGCCAGCAGGCTATCCAGTCCCTGTACCAGGTCAGGGAAGCGGTCGGCAAGGTAAACCAGGTGTGTGAGTTGTCCCGGATCGTATTCTTGGAAGAACAAGTCCTGGATGCGATGTAGTAAGTTGTCGTAATCGTCTGGATTATGGTTGCGAAGGTCTGAGGCTACTGCCAAAAAAGCAGCCGAGAGTTGGGAATAGGTTTCCAGTTTTGTGAGATTTTCATACACTTCATGAAGCAGCACTTGTTGGATTTGGAAGGACATACTATCGGGCAAGCGCCAGTTTGCATTCGTGATGCGCTGCAATTTGTCAAAGTCCTTTTTGGCAAGCGCCCTACTGCTGATTTGTACCTCCAATGTTGCCTTCAGCGTCCGGATCTGTGAAGGCCCCATGCCTATTTTTACAAATTTTTTTTGTTGGAATCCGGATACCTTACGAAAGCTTTTTTGAAATTGAAGCAAGTAAAAATAGGCAGAATCCGGCTCTGATTGTTGGAGGTAAGTTCGGTAAAGTTCTAAAGAAGCCGAAGCAGCCTTTTTGGGGTTTTGTGCATCCCTGCTTGTTGCTTCCGGCGACACACTTATCTGTGCTTTTGCGGGCAAAGTCCGGCAAAGCAGCAAGCAAATAAGCAGGGTGTTTAAAAAGTATTTCAAACGTATGAAAGTTTTACGGGCATATCAACGCTTCAACCGGATAAAAAATTTCGAACAAAGGCAGAAGCTGTTTCCATGCCCGTTGGATTGAGGACTTTCCGCTTA
>JALQTV010000363.1 GCA_023268675.1 Saprospiraceae bacterium
TGCTCATATTAGTTAATTGTTACTGCCTCTTTGTATTGGGTGGGTGTTACACCGGTTATTTGTTTGAAGGATTTATAAAAATTTTGTTTGGTTCCAAATCCGCAATCGATTGCAACCCCTTCAATGGTCAGATGAGCAAATTCCGGATCTATAAGTAGTTTCTTGGCATGTTCAATCCGGTATTGATTGACAAAGTTCGCAAAGTTGCATTTGAATTCACTTTTGAGAGCATCATTAAGTGCATTATAAGAAATTTTCAGATCACTTATGATGTCTTCAACTTTAAGAGTTGGATTGAGAAAGGTTTTTTCTCGTTCAAACATATTTACCAGTTGCGTGATAATTGGGTTTTTAGCATCAGGTTTTTTCTCGCTATTATGGGTTTGGGCTAATTGTTTTTTGTATTGCTCTAACAAGATTTTGGTAGATGCCTGTTGCTCTTTGTACAAATTATTGAGATACTTCCCTACAATGACAATGATGATCGATACGATTAAAATAACCGCCATAATTTTCATGCGCAAAGCAAATAATGTCTGTTTAGAGTCCAATTCCTTCTCTAAAATGGCGGTTCGCAAAGAAGCATTCTCCAACTGGGAGGCATTCTGAATGAGTTCCAGGGATTCCTGGAAATTGTTTCTTCTAATGGCTTTCTTTATGGAGTCCATTGAAACCTGGAGCTCATAAATTCCAATAGCATTCCGCTCGCTCAATTCAAGGCCTTTTAATGATTCCAGGGCTGATAAAATGAGGGTGGGATTTGCTGTTTCGCGAAAATATTGAAGGGCCTTTTCAAATTGATTTCTGGCGAGTATAACTTGCCCGTTTTGAAGGTAATGCTCTCCTGAACCCTGGTAAGCAAGACCGGTGAGATATGGAGAGTGTCTTCTTTGGCCAAATTGAATCAGGTTTTGAAAGAAGTCATCAGGTGTTTGAGTTTTTCTCAATTTTTGCTCCAACATTTGCTTGTTGTAGAGCAAAATGGAATATTGGAGGGAGTCACCTGCAATAAGGTTAGCCTTCATCCCGGTTTCCAGCCATTGAATGGCAGCTTCAGGAAGTGAAGGATTCAATATGGTTGCTATGGGTAGGTAGGCACTTAAATCTGACAAAACTAAACTATCAGGAGAAGCCAGGGAAGGGGGGATTGTTTTGATTATCTCGAATGCTTCCTCTTCTGATCCTTTTTCATGTAGTACCTGTGCCAGCCTTATTTTCGTAGAAAGCCCCTTTTTGGTGGAAGCAGTTTTGTCAAAAATGGAACTCGCCATAGACAATTGATGCTGTCCCAACGCAAGTTCTCCTTTTTCTATTTGAACGACCCCCAGCTTGTAGAAAAAGTCTCCCGCAATGGCTGTTTCAGGAGAATTTTCAAAATAATCGTAGGCCTCTGTGAGGTATTTTTCTGCAAGGTCATAATCAGACTGATAATGGAAAAATTCTCCTTTATACTGGTTTATGAGAGCTCGGTAAAGAGTATCTTTTACATTTGAGGACAATGTTTCACTACTCAGAATAAGTTGATAAGCTGAGTCTGTCTTTCCTGCCCGTTGCAACAATTTGCTTTTTAGGAGATAAAGAGGGATCAATTCCTCAGACGAAGAATTGGTATTCAGAGCCTTTTGAAGGCTAATTTCAGTGAAATCATAGGCATCATTGTAACTTTTTTCGAATAGGAAGCCTTCTGCGTTATGTAGGATACTTACAACGGCATTTTCATGTGAACCAATAAATTTATCTGTTTGCTCGGAACAGGCGGTTGAACCCAAGCCGATGAGGCTTAACCATGCAATAAGATATGGTGTTTTCATTGTAATTTCCCCCAAAAGTTTCCCAAAAGACTAAAAAATGCGCATCCCTTGACAATCAACAGCTCTAAGCTAATAATTAGTTGAGCAAGTCCGGTCAAGCTGGACGTAATATAAAAGTTTTCCCAGATCTTTCCTAAGATAGATTCAACAGAGTGTTATAACAGTGCCCTCACAGTTCCTGTTATTTGTTTTCCTGCAGTTGAGGCAGGCGGACAAAGAAGACAAATCCATTTTTTGTTTCTATTTCCCGGAGGTCGGACAATTGTCTCAGTGGAGCAGCTTTGTGTACTTTGGTTGCAATGTAAACAGGTTTGTCAAGTTCAGGGCTTTTGAGTAACCAATCCTGAGAATAGGCAGCTTCATTTTTGCCGGGACGGCTTTTCCCATAAAACAGGTGAGCATAGCTTTTGTAACCTACGGGCAACAAATAGGCATCTTCTTTAGCCTTTTCGGCAAAAAACTCCAGTGCTGCCCGCTGGGAATAACCTTCTATGCGTTTGACAAAGAAGCCTAAGGTGAGTAAAGTGAATATTCCCATAGAAACAAATAGTTGTCTGAAAGCTCCAAGCGAATTCCCTCTGTGATACAAACGAAAAAAATACAGGAGGGAAATTCCGAGCCATAAGGCAGGCAACCATTCCCAACCTGACCAGTGTACCTCTGCTTCAAGGTTGCCGGCAGCAAAAGGATCTCTGATATAATCCACCAGTATTTCAGCTCCCTGATAGCCCACCAAAGCGATGGAGACGATTATAATGCAATACAGGATGGCAACTGCAATCATGCCATATCCTATCCAACGGGGGAAAAGAAGTTCCTTTCGAATGATTTTCCGGATAACACCGGCAGCCAGAAAGGTCAGTGGGAAGTAGGCCAGGGAGGAGTAGTGTACTATCTTGGATTGTACAATGGAAA
>JALQTV010000364.1:0-2451 GCA_023268675.1 Saprospiraceae bacterium
TCTTCGACAAAATGGTAAAGCGCAAACCCAATGACCCGGATTGGTACAAAGGAGGCTTGTATCACGATGACATGCCCTTCAAAAAACCAGCCTTTTGGTTTGTTTCCTGGTACGATGTCTCTACCAGTCCCAACCTGGCATTGTTCAACCATGTCCGCAAAGACCCGGATGCAGGTGACAACCAATACCTGGTGATTGCTCCTACCCTGCATTGTTCCTACACCCGTGCAACAGAGCAAACCATTGTAGGAGAACGCAATGTCGGCGATGCCCGACTGAACTACAACGAAATGTTCTACAACTGGTACGACTACTGGCTGAAAGGCGAAAACAACGGCCTCAAAGAAAATCTTCCCAGAGTACAGTATTACACCATGGGTATGAACAAGTGGCAGACAGCAGAAAGCTGGCCGCCACAGGGAGTAGAAATGCAAAATATGTACCTCAGCAGTGGTGGCAGTGCCAACAGTCTGCACGGTGATGGAAAATTAACGCCTGCAGCGCCCAAACAGGACCATTCGGACAGTTTCAGCTATGATCCTATGAACCCGGTTCCATCCTATGGTGGCAATGTATGTTGTACCGGCAATGCCGTAAAAGGGGGCTCATTTGACCAGCGCGGCATGGAAAGTCGCAACGACATTTTGGTGTACACTTCCGAACCCCTGGAAGAAGGCATAGAAGTCAGTGGTTTCATTGAAAGCACACTGTATGTTTCTTCCGATGCCAAGGATACGGACTTTACCATCAAGTTGATCGACGTCTATCCTGATGGTCGGGCCTACAACCTCGACGAAACCATCCAGCGCGCGCGTTACCGCGACGGCTACGACAAAGAAGTCTGGATGGAAGACGGTCAAGTGTACAAAATCGACATGACGCCTATGTCCACCAGCAACTACTTTGCCAAAGGGCACCGCGTCCGGATAGAAATTTCCAGCAGCAATTTCCCCCGCTTTGACCGCAACCTCAACACCGGTGGCAACAACTACGACGAAGCTACCGGCGTCGTGGCACGCAACAGCATCCACCATGGAGGCAAATATGCTTCTGTGGTAAAATTGCCTGTTAAGAAGTAACAAAAATTTAGCCCACTTCGAAAACCTGTTTCGGAGTGGGCTAATCCATGCTATCTCACCATGCCTCTTTTTTCATTGGAACACATACTTCGCTAACCTGTTTTCACCTTTCCTTTTTAACATTCCCAGGTTTACTCCTTTTTTTAAATCTCTGGTAGCGGTAGCGGTAGATATATCCTTAAAGACCCTGAGGTAATCCTTCCTGGTAAATTCGCTCAAATCTGTTTGTTCCTTAAAATATTGCAAGCGCTCCTCGTCACTAAAAGAGTTTCGCTGATCGTCAATCAACCCACTCAAACTTATCTTTATCATGCCGAGCATAAATTCAATGAACCTGGTACATAACCCTTCTTTATCTGATGCTGCTAAAGCTTCGTAATACTTTTCCTGATTATCCTTGATCTCTTTTTCTAAGGGTAAATACTCAAATACAGGATTCTCCTGCATCAACAGCAGTGTCTGCCACAATCTGCCCATTCTGCCATTTCCATCCATGAATGGGTGTATGAACTCCATTTCATAATGAAATACACAACTTTTCACTATTTGACTGTCTTCACTCTTCTTTAAATAGGAAAACAGATTTCCCATTAAATTACGTACATTCCATGCCGGTGGAGCCATATGTGCCAGCTTTTCTCCTTTGAATATCCCTACTTCAGTTGTTCGATATTTTCCGGGATGATCCACCAATCCTGACATCAATATTCTGTGTGCCGCTAAATAAGATTCTTCGCTGTAAGGATTAAAATTTCTCAACTTATTATAGACTTCAATTGCATTTTGAACCTCCATTATATCTTTTGCCGGACCAACAATCCTTTTATTTTCAAATATCGCTGTTACTTGATCCAATGACAAGGTATTTCCTTCTATCATCAATGAAGACTGAATCGTCTTTATTCTATTCTCCCGGCGTAAATTTGTTGGAGGCTTTCTTAGATAGGTTGAGTCTACTACCCCTATCAACTTACCCACTTCTAATGATAAGTTGATTATTTTGGGAGTACCTTCATAGTATTTTTGAATCATGATGCCATCATTTGATCGCATCAAAGATACAAAATCATAAAAAAACAAGCGCTATTTGAGATCATCTTCAGTATGGTTCAATTAAACTATGTGCAATACCTTTGTGCTAGAAACTTCCTGTCCAAGGTTTTTCCAATGAAGGTATAAACTGCTGCTGGTGACTCACCCGTAACCTAGCAGGTCCCCTTTTTTTGTTTTATAGCTGCGCTGAAAAAACCATCCTTGAACCCGAAAACCTTCTCCATGGTACCCATTACCATTCTTTGTGCTCATAGTCCGCCACTTTTGTAAAGCCTTTTCCGGAGGAGCTTCTTACCATTTACCCCTATTTTTTATACAC
>JALQTV010000364.1:2461-2722 GCA_023268675.1 Saprospiraceae bacterium
ATGGTTTGTAGCACTGCTATCGTATAAATCGTCATCGGATCTACTTTTAAGGGGTTCTTTTCCAGAATGACCAGGTCTGCCAATTTACCCTTGGTCAGGGTACCTTTGTTGCCTTCCTCAAAATGTTGCAAAGCAGCCCATTCGGTTAGGGCTTTTAATCCTTCATAGGGAGACAGGCGCTGATCAGGGCCCAGAACAGCCCCGCTGCGGGTAACCCTGTTTACAGTTGCATCAAACACCCGCATGGAATTGGGAAAGGTT
>JALQTV010000365.1 GCA_023268675.1 Saprospiraceae bacterium
AAAATCATCGATATCGCCTTGAAAGACCTGTTGAACCGCATGGAGGGCATGGGATACAAACTTACATTGTCTGATGAAGCTAAAAAATTCATCGCCGAAAAGGGCTACGATCCCCAATTCGGAGCGCGTCCCCTTCACCGGGCTATCCAGAAATACCTGGAAGATCCCCTGGCCGAGTTTATCCTGAATCAAAATCCTGAAACAGGAACACAACTCGAAGCCAGCATGAAAGATGGATTGATCATACAGGCAACCCAAAGCGTCAATTCGGGGATTTCCGGCCAGAATTAATTTAAAAATAGTTCGCCAAAAAGACCGATTCGCCACAAATGCAGGTGACTCGGTCTTTTTGGTTTAATTTTAGTTTTGCAGAACTTTTTTTGCTTTAGTTGAATTATTATCTTTATTGCTCAATTAAAATTTTAACATTTGAGTCGAAGAAACACCCCTGATCCAAAACGAAATGCTGATAAGCACCAGTTCAGGATCAATGATTACATCAAAGTTCCCGAGGTAAGACTCGTAGGAGATAACCTGGAAGAAATTAGCAAAGCCGTAGGCCAACCCGTAGAAGCCGATGTTTATCCTACTCGCAAGGTAAAGGAGTGGGCACAGGCAGTTGAATTGGACGTGGTAGAAATTTCAGGCAAAGCCCTCCCCCCCGTCGTAAGAATCATAGACTTCAAGAAGTTCCTCTACGACAAAAAGAAAAAAGAAAAAGAACTCAAAGCCAAAACAGCCAAAACCGTCATCAAAGAAATTCGCTTCGGTCCCAATACTGATGACCATGATTTTGAGTTTAAATTGCGCCATGCCAGGAAATTCCTCGATGAAGAAGGAGCAAAAGTCAAAGCATACGTACACTTCAAAGGTCGTACCATCGTCTTCAAAGAAAGAGGAGAATTGCTATTGCTCAAATTCATGAAAGAACTCGAAGATGTCGGAGCTGCCGATGCATTGCCAAAACTGGAAGGCCGAAGAATGACTGTGGTCATCTCTCCCAAAAAGAAAAAAAGCTGATCTCGTACTTCTATATCTGATCTTAGCCCTCCTAACAGGGAAAATAGCCGGATAAGTTGCTGAATAATTGTAAAATTATTCCTACTTTTGCATTCCTTTAGAATTAAAATATTTGCGGTATGCCAAAAATGAAAACGCACTCCAGTGCCAAAAAACGCTTCAAACTTACCGGTTCCGGCAAAGTTAAGCGCTTTCATGCCTTCACCTCTCACATGATGAGAAACAAAGGCAAAAAGGCTAAACTTCGCCTGAGAGACGCAGGTTTGATCAGCACAGCAGACGAAAAGCGTATCAAGAGATTGCTTGGAGTCGGTTAATCTTTTCTTTTTTTAACGAGAATACAGGCCAAAGTGCAATTTGCCCCTGTATTGAACTAAAAACCACAATATGCCACGTTCAGTCAACCACGTAGCCTCCCGAAAAAGGAGAAAAAAAATCATGAAGGCCGCCAGAGGTTATTTCGGTGGAAGAAGCAAGGTCTATACCGTTGCTAAAAATACCTGGGAAAAAGGTCTTCAATATGCTTATCGCGACAGACGTCAGAAAAAAAGAGCATTCCGTCAATTATGGATTGCCAGAATCAATGCCGGCGCACGCCTTCATGGCATGTCTTATTCCAGACTTATCCACGCCCTTTCACAAAGTGATATCCAACTTAACAGAAAGGTATTGGCAGACCTGGCAATGAATCACCCCGATACTTTCAAAGCTATTGTTGACGCAGCCAAGTCCTGATCTTGCTGCCTGATATGATATACTTTGTACTTTCATACAAAACTGACATCACCAAACCGGCTGATGTCAGTTTTGTTATATCCAATACCTACTCCTGATCATGCTGTACCACGAAGTGTCCCAACTATCTCCCGAGGCAAAGTGGATGGTTTTCATTCACGGAGCCGGAGGCAGCATGGTAACCTGGAAATTTCAGGTCGATGCCTTCAAACCCTATTTCAATCTGCTCCTGCTGGATTTGAGGGATCATGGCAACTCCAAAGACATTCAGCCCGCATTCAACCACTACACACTCGATATTCTGACAGACGACATCATACGCCTCATGGATCACCTGGACATCAAAAAGGCTTTCCTGATGTCGCTCTCATTGGGTAGTATTTTCGTACAACACATCGCCGGGCGAAGACCGGACCTGGTAGATCGAACCATAATGGCTGGTGCTGTGTATCCTTATGATGTAATCAAAGGATTGTCTAGTCAGTACTACCGTGCTGAATATAGCAAGACTCAGATCGATGCTATTCAGGCTCAATGGGACGCAATGGAAAACTTCATTGGTGATGCAAACGTGTTGTCTTTGGTTGACGTTTCTGGTTCGATGAGTGTACCAGCTGGTGGTCCTATGTCTAAAAGCGCAACCTCTTGTTTGGATGTTGCGGTCTCTTTGGGATTGTACTGTGCAGACAAGAACAAGGGTAAGTTCAAAGATACATTCTTGACCTTCTCGCATAATCCTCAGTTGGTTACTTTGAAGGGTAACATCGTTCAGAAAATTCAACAGATGAATAAATCTGATTGGGGTATGAATACTAACTTGGTGAAAGCCATGCAGAAGATTCTTACTGTTGCTATCAATGGTAATGTTCCTCAAGAAGAAATGCCAGAAATGTTGCTGATCATGTCTGACATGCAATTTGATCAATGTGCTCGTTTCGATGACTCTGCGATGCAGATGATTGAACG
>JALQTV010000366.1 GCA_023268675.1 Saprospiraceae bacterium
AGGCATATACTCTAACATGGCCAGCACCAGCACCAGCGTCACTGTTAGCAAGGGCACCAATCGCAACAACGCCTCCATCCGAGGATAGGGAAACCGAATAACCACTTACATCACTCCCAGCCTCTCCGTCTATATCCATTCCTCGCTGTACCCATGAAGTACCATTCCAAACATATATCCTAACATGGCCAGCAAAAGAACCAGCGTCACCGTTAGCAAGGGCACCAATCGCAACAACGCCTCCATCCGAGGATAGGGAAACCGAATAACCACTTTGATCATACGCAGCCTCTCCGTCTATATCAAAACCAATTTGATTGTACTGCCCCTGAGCGGACAAGTTCAAAGTGATAAATGCAAATAATAAAAACAATCCTGTTCTTGCAATGCTGCTCATAGTAGTGTTTTCTAAGGGTTCAATGGAATCCAACCAATGAGGTAAAATTTGTTAAAGATAAAAAACATTGTGTACCCTGTACCGGAAAGAGATGAATTAAAATAAACCTTTCAAAAAATCAAGCCTATCCAGTCATCCAATATGACAAATCTCACCCCAACTCATGATTTTATTCCTCGAAGCGTTCCACCCATCCCCCTAGTTTTAGGGCATAGAAAAAACCAAAACTACCGCTATGAAAAAGACAATGGACATAGAGCAACTGCACTTCGAGCACCAGGTGTGGGGAAAGGAACTCACCTTTTTTGCCGATGAGATCAAAATCTACGAAAACAGGTTGGAAAAGTTGGTTTCGTCCAGCGACAACAAGGAGATGCTCGCCGGATTGGAGCATTTCCAAAACCAGTTTATTCGCCAGAAAGAAGTCATGGATCAGCTGAATCACGACATCCATGTTCACGAAAAACACCTTTCCGGCCTCGCCGAAAAAGACATGGAAGCAGCTCCTTCAGATAGTGGTTTGCACGACAAAATGCGCGAAGACATGAACCAGTTCAGGAAAATCTATGGAGACCTGAAAACCGAGTTTTTCAAATTTATGGGCAAATGGATGAGTTAGCGAATCGATTCGCTGCTACAGCCTTTTAAGAATTCCGGATCAATATGTGCGCCGAGGCCGGGAGCTTCCGGCAACTGTATCGATCCACTGTCCCCAAAAACGATTCCCCCGATAACCGGATCTTCCGAGTGCATGAGCGCACTGTCCATGTCATAGTGACTGATCACCTGCCTGGACAGTGCCAAGTGCGCCAGGGCTGTCAATCCCAGACGACTTTCAGAAAAACAACCTACCTGACAAGGGATACCTGCCGCTTCTGCCAGGGCTGCTATTTTCAGTGCCCCGTAAATGCCTCCTGATTTGGCCAGTTTGATGTTGAAAAAATCTACCGCCTCCAGGCGAATCAATTGCAGCGCATTTTCTGCATCAAACAGCGACTCATCTGCCATGATCGGAATCGGACTTTGTTGCCTCAATGCGGGCAAATCCAGCAAGTACCTTTTAGAAACGGGTTCTTCGCAGTATTCTATGCCATAAGGTTCTAATAAACGCAGGGCTTTTTTGGCGTCAGCCAGCGACCATCCCTGATTGGCATCTATGCGTAGCGGAAAATCAGGTCCGGTGACCTCCCGAATTGCCTTGATCCGGGCCAGGTCCGCTTCGGGTTGCTTCCCGAGTTTGACTTTTATGTAAGGAAAACCTGCATCCAGGTATTTTTGCGCATCGGCAGCCATCTTTTCAGGCGTACCTATGCCTATTGTCATGTCCGTATGCAAAGGCTTGTTGAGGCTGCCTCCCAGCAGCGTGTACAAAGGCAGTTCCGCATGTCGGGCTGCCAGATCCCAAAGTGCCATGTCGAAAGCACTTTTGATGCAGTGGTTTTCCGAAATGGTCGAACGGATGATGTGGCTGCAGGATTCCATGGCCAGTGCATTCTGATTGATCAGGCGGGCGGCTATTTTTTTGCCGACGGCATAACAGGAATCCTGGGTTTCACCCAAAATGGTAGGAAAAGGACTGCACTCACCCTGTCCTTCCAGACCGGTATTCGTTACAATCCGCACCAATATATTGTCTGCCACAGCAATGCTGTCGTTGGAAATCACAAAAGGTTCTACCAGAGGGATGTTGAACTTGACAATCTCAATGGCTTCGATGGTAAGGGAGGAGGCTTTCATAATGCACATTTTAGTATCTTCGCAGGCAAGATAGACATTCCCGGGGGTTCGGAAAACATCACAAGCAAAATATTCCCGGCAAGCTTTCGTTTTTCAGCAAATGCTCCTGCGAAAAATCAATCGTATCATTTATGTCTGTAATCGTTCAGGATTTGACAAAGATTTATGGCCGGCAAAAGGCAGTAGCCGGCATCAGCTTTACAGCTGAAAAAGGAAAGGTACTGGGATTTCTGGGACCCAACGGTGCCGGAAAGTCCACCACCATGAAAATCATCACCTGTTTTATTCCCTCAAGTACCGGAAAAGTCGAAGTCTGCGGGCTGGATGTGGCGGAACAAGCCATGGAAGTGCGCCGGAAAATCGGTTATCTGCCCGAACACAATCCCATCTACAAAGACATGTACGTCAAGGAGTTTTTGCAATTTCTTTGTCGCTTGCACCAACTGGATCGCCCCCGGCAGCGAATAGCCGAGATGATTGAAATAACGGGATTGGAAAAGGAACAGCACAAAATCATTGGCACGCTCTCCAAAGGGTACCGCCAGCGGGTGGGACTGGCACAGGCCATGATCCACGATC
>JALQTV010000367.1 GCA_023268675.1 Saprospiraceae bacterium
TCAGCCTCTTTCTTCAACAACGCTTTGTACAAAATGCGGCCATCGGAATAGTGAGTGGGTCTGTTCCCATCAGCTGCCGGGGCAATTTCATAAGCTTTCTTCCAATTATTGAAAGCTACATTAAAATCCTCTTCACTCATGGTACTGACATCGTCAGCCTCACGATCTTTGAGGTATGGCCTGTAAATAGAGTGGGCTGAAATGGCCTCATCTTCTCTTGCGGACCCTACCCATGTCTCACATTGCGCTATACTATATTGAATAGTTACGACCAATAGAGACAACAATAAAAAGCTACGTCTTAACGCTTTCATAATTAATTGAATTTACGTTTGAAAAACCAGGTATTATCGTTGAGCGTAAAGCCAACTTGAATTTTTGCATAATTTTCTTTGAGCTCATCCGCAAGTCCAAACTGTCCCACTTCAAAGGCAAAATTGATAAAGGACAGCTGTTGTCTGGGCAGGACTACCGGCATTCCGAAACCCAAAGTCAGTCCATATTGCTCCAGCGTCTGTCCGTTTACCGTGCGGGGATCCGTCCTCATAAACCCTCCCATGCGGTAACGCATGCGTTTAAAATAATTATTATAACTCTGATAATCAGGAATATATTCCATCCCAAAAGCAATGCGAGAAGCATCCTGCAGTGATTCGGGTTTGGCAGAATTGGTATAAGAAGACCAAGTCGTCGCCGTATATTCTGCTCCTATTTTCAACTTGTTGGCTACTTCAAAGGAAATTCCTGCTCCGAATGAAGCGGGCATCACCCCCTCTCCCAACCTATCTCTTTCAAAGCTGATGGTATCCTGGTCACCGTATTGAAGGTTGTCCCGGAAATAATATAAACTGGAGTTGGTATTAAAATCGTAGGAGTTGTTGTAAGTAAGTCCCATAACGAGTCTCTTACCACTAGGCTCTTTGGCACCCGAAGGGGCTTTTTTCTTAAACAACAAGGCATACTGTGCACCCAATTCCCACACTACCCCACTTATGTTGAACTCATCCTGCAGTTCGGAATCATAGCGGGCTCCTAAGTCTCCCAATTCCAGTCTTCGGTTATAGGTCAACTTCCCGAAGTGATAATTGAAATTGGCTCCGACTGCCAGCATTTTGTACCGTGCAGCAGTACCCCATCTGAATTTGTACGTCCCACCACTGCCCTTCAATATGTTGGCTACTTCGCCTGCCACTGGGTCCGTTGCTATGGTTTGAAGATAGTATCCCACCTCGCTGTAGGGCATCAGGGAAAAAGCCATTCCATAAGCCCAGGGAGAATCATCCTTATCCAGTGTTTTGTTGATGCTGTTTTTCAAAGGCATGGCAAGTCCCATATAATTCAGGTTGCCATTCCAGTAATTTTGGGTTTCGGTGTTGTCACTCAGGTTGTTCCATTGCATATTCAAGCCTACTTCAAACACCGTATTGACCAAAAAGGCCAGGGAAGCGGGGTTGAGATGATTGAAATGATAGGGGTCTACCATAGCCTGCCCCAAACCTCCCATCGCACCTGCCATGGCAAAGTGCTGGTCGGTGAGATTGCCCAAACCAAATCGGGAATAGGGCGAATTGGCTTTGGGCCTGATAGCTGAACTCTGAGAAAAAGCCAGCGTGCTCAGCAATAAACCGAAAGCCAGCAAAATGATTTTATGTTTTGAGATGGACATTATAATCCAGGATTTTGTTTAGGCCGGTAAGCACCAGATTATGGTTAACAAATATCTTGTTTTTAAGTTTTTTTGCAAAAAAATCCGCTCCACCGCCTGTTAATAATGTTTTAAAGTCAAAAATTTCGGCTTCCAATCTGCGGATATACCCCTCTAATTCGAACAAAATGCCGTTGACTACTCCCAGTTGCATGGCCGTTTTTGTATCTTCTCCCCATCCATTCCACTCTCCCGGAGCGTCTTCAATCAGAGGCAGTCGAGCCGTGAACAAATACATGCTTTGGTAGCGCATATCCAATCCCGGGCTGATGTTTCCTCCTTCAAAAATCCCTGATGCTGTCAGATAGTCGATGGTAATGGCTGTTCCTATGTCGATTACCAAAACATGCTCACCGGGAAATAAATGCAAAGCACCTGCGATCGCTGCCAACCTGTCTTTTCCAAGACTTTGAGGGCTTTTGTAAGCATTCCTGAATGGCAAGCGGGTGTTTTCGTCCAAATATATAAAGTAGAAAGCTTCCTGAAATCGCTTTTTCAGGGCTTCGTCAAATTCCTTGCCAACATTAGACAAGATGACATTTTTTACCTTTTGGTTGTTTGACCACTGCAACAAATTTTCCAGCTCCTCTGAAGCTCCGGCTCCTGTATCTATCAATTCCCCTCCTTCGAAAAGCCCCCATTTTAGTCGGGTATTGCCTATATCAATCGTCAGGTTTGCCATTGGAGCAGGTACCGGAAAAGGTTAATGCTTGAAATGGCGGGCGCCCGTGAGTACCATTGACAACCCGTGTTCGTTACAAAAATCGATGCTATCCTGATCCTTGATCGAACCTCCCGGCTGAATATATGCTTTTACTCCGGCTGCCTCGGCGATGGCAATGCTATCCGGGAAAGGGAAGAAAGCATCTGATGCCAAAATACCACCTTGTGCTTTATTGATCAAATTATCCCCTTCCATAAATTCGGATGCTTTTTTACAAGCAATTTCACAAGCATCCACACGACTGGTTTGACCAGCACCCAGACCAACAGTTT
>JALQTV010000368.1 GCA_023268675.1 Saprospiraceae bacterium
AGACTCAATGTCATTAGGGTTGATGTCGTTCAGACGAGACTGTTGAGAAGTACCTCCGTCGCGTCCTGCGTTTCCACCGCCATAGATGGTGGTATTGCTGATGGGTACCCCATCGAGGATGATCAGCGGATCACTGGAACCGGAGATGGTGTTGGCACCGCGGATGCGGATGGTCGTACCCGCTCCCGGATCACCATTGGAACGCTGAATTTGTACGTTGGCAGCTTTACCTGCCAGGGAGTTCGATACTGTAGCTTCACCGGAGCGTAGGGCATCCTCCGTTTTTACTGCAGAATAAGTGGAACCCATTTCGTCTTTTTTCTCCTTGAAACCAAGGGCACTGACGACGACTTCTTCCAATACTTCGGCGTCCTCAGCCAGGGTAACGGAAAAAGTAGTTTGGGTACCTACTGTAATTCTTTGGGTTTCATAACCCACAAAACTGAAAACAAGAACGGAAGATTCGCCTGCGACCTGCAGGGTGAAACTTCCGTCCAGTTCAGTGATTGCACCGTTAGTAGTACCTTCTTCGACAACGTTTACCCCGATCATGGGTTCGCCGCTGCCATCTGAAACTATACCACTAACCGTTTTTTGGGCCGATGCTGTCCAGCTTGCAGCCAGGAAGCAGCCAATAGCCACCAAGGTTAACCTGAATTTCATAATCTAAGCGTTTTGAGCTTGTTAATAATATAATGAGTAATTCAATCCAAGTTTTTCGGCTTATTGCCGTAGTAGTTTGATAGATGTCGGGTTAGTTTGTCTATTGGGTTGGCGAAAAGCGTATGTCGTTGTTTATTAGTGTTTTATGGCTTTTATGATGGCCTAAAAAACAAGCAAATATAGCGAAGCATTTGTTTTATACAAGGTTTTCGGGAGAAATAAAATTCCATAGAAAGTTTTATCCTTTGCAGCATTAATGGTATCAAGGAGATTAACCAAATTTTATTTCTTGGAAAATCCTTGGTTTTATTGGTTTTCTAATCTTTCCAAATAACTTTTTGGCGTGAAGGGTGGCTTTTTTGTCATGAAATCCCTCATCGTAAAAAGGTGAAGGTAAGGGTGGGAATCTGTTGAGATGCTTGCAATGGCATTGATTGGAGGGAAATTGAGGCCGCGTATTTAGGCTTTCCGCCTAAAAAACAGAAAAAAGTCCGGCAACAATTCTTTTTACTTTCTATAGAAAAGATTATTACCGGACTTTTGTGCCGGCTTTTACAACCGACAAAGAGGTATGCTGAAAATTACTGATTGACCGGTGTTACGGTATAAATACCGGGTTCAGCGGGGGCATTCGGGTTAGCAGACAATTCGTCGTCAGCATACGGGAATCTTTCAGGATGTTGGCTGGCAGAAGCGATGTTGAATGGGAAAGGTACATTCATATCGTTCTCGCTTTTTCTGAGCCTTCTGGCATCGTTGAAAGGCATGTGCATGCCAAAACCTGAGATGTAACGCTCTTCGATGATTTCTCTCATAAGAGCTTTGTCCGCAGCAATCCCGTCAGGGTTTTCTATACCCCCTGCATTGAAGTCCTCAGCAGTATAAGGGTCGTACTTGTATGGGTTGGCAATGTGTACGGCATTGAGTCTTCCACCTCCGTTGAGGTAAGCTCTGTGTACGTTGAGTGCTGCCAATGCTGTGTTGAAGTCCTTGGTTCTGAGTGCTGTTTCTGCAAGGATAAGCTGGTTTTCCTCGAAGGTAACGATGGGCTGAGGTTCGAACTGAGCAGCGACACCGGTGTTGGCAGCCCCTCCGCTTTCGTTGACGTAGTAGTAACCGAATCTGGCGGTTTCGTCTGTTTTGGCATTGTTGCGTGAATTGGCATTGGCCGGATCGAGCAATTGCATCATGTAGCTGTTCCCTGTTCCGATATCGCCCCCTCTGGAACCAGCCAAAAGCTGGAAGAAGAGGTTTTTGTCTCCCGAAGTAACGGAGGCAGATCCAGAAGGCTTAAAGTACATGGATCCACTGGCTGCGTTGATTCCATTGAGTGCAGTATTGTAAGCGTTGCTGTAGTCCTTCATTTGAAGGTAGTAGCGCGCTTTCAGGGTTTGAGCGGCTCTGAGCCACTTTTGGGCATCGCCCCCAAAATAAATATCCTGAGACAAACCACTATCACTGGCAGCAGAAGAAAGATTGCCGATAGCATCATCCAATAGGGAAATGACATTGGCAAAAACTTCTTTCTGGCCATCGAAAGTAGGTGCTTTGTACTCGTCATTGGCTACCTGAGAATACGGCACATCTCCAAATAGTGAAGCAGCTGTCCCCACGGCATTGGCTTCCAGGACTTTTGCAATACCCACGAGCAGAGGACTGCTTTTGGGACTGTTCTGGATGGTACGGGCGTTTGGAATGACACCTACATAAACATCAAACCAGGTAGTGTTGGATTCTGCCGCAGATATATTGTAGCCGTAGATATTGGAATAAAGAGAAGCAATACCGGTTAGCTGGCCACTCCACATGGCAGAAATTCTATTGAGGTGTCCTACCTGTACCTGAGTATTTGCCAAAATGGCACCGGTAAGGAAGAACTTGGGATCCACATCATCCGCAGTGAGTTGGTTGGGGTTTTCGTTGATACCGTCAACGACCTCCTCACAAGACACCAGGATCATGGAAAAGATGATGAATAAATATTTTAGATTATGCATCTTGATGATCTTTTTGATTAGTAATTGACTTGAATAGAG
>JALQTV010000369.1 GCA_023268675.1 Saprospiraceae bacterium
TCAACACCCCGGCAGGCTTTTTCATATTCTGTTTCGCTCAGCGGTCGCAAGGCAGCCCAGTCTGCATAAGCCAGGGCGTCGGCCCAACTCATCCAGTTGTTGGGCAAGTGTGGGGTGGAGCTCTGGAAGCGCCCACCGGAAAGGATGATGTTGTGCCTGCTTCCTCCAGCTGTATAAGCTCTGACAGCGGCTTGTCCGGGTGCCAGGGTATTGAGGAAGTCTGCATATTGTTGCTGACTTACCTCGTATTTCATGCAGTAGAAACTGTGATATCCGAGAGGAAAATCGGGATTGATATCAGTCGGATTGTCACTGTTGGTACTGATCCCTTTTTTACCGTGAACCCATATCCCACTTCCTTCCAGTTGGGGGTCGTCATAACTGGTGTCTTCGCACTTGAGGACTACAGGGAAATCTCCAATAAGGATGGGTTGATTGGCATTGGACAAACGAAAAGTTCCGCTGCTTATCCCGTCTCCCAGGTAAAAGGGGCCTTCCGGGACATAGACCATCTCTATGGCAAAAAGTCGGATGCTAAGCTCGCCGGGACTGTCTATTGCGTCAAAACCATAATCCCACCGAAGGCTGATTTTATCTATGTTCAGGGTACCTGTTCCAGGAGTACTTCGGTGCACCAAAAATCCTACGACCGGATTATGGACAGGATGGTAGCTTGCTTGCTTTTTGTGGTGCTCTGGCTGCAGGTTTACAGGAATCTCAGAAATATTTTCATGCCCCTCCCGGGAAAAGTGAAGATGCTGCCAGGGTTCGCCATTGAAGCTGAATTTAGCGAAAACCCAGGCAGCGTCATGGTTGGAACTAGTTTTCCATGAGTTTTCCCACCGCAGGCTAAATTCCAGGAATGCAATTTTCCTGAGTGGGTCTGAAACAATCAGGCTAACGGGACCTACCTGTATGTTGTTGGCATGTGAGGCCACAGTAAACAGGCAGGCCCAGCACAGGGTGCTAAGTTGTCGGCCCATTTTGAAGGATTTAAAGGTTACTTTTGTTTCATCCCCGGTAAACTCTCATGAGGCAAATCCTGTTTTAGTTCAAAAGCAGGTCTTTTCCCTGCGTCGGGATAAATTTCTGTCAGGGTATCGCTGTCAAACAATCTTCCGTTAATCATGACGTATTTGATGGCATTGCTATGGCGGATGTTTTGCAGCGGATCTTTGTCCAAAACCAGGAGGTCAGCCAGTTTACCGATTTCCAGGCTGCCCAGGTCTTTTTCCAGCCCTATGGCTTCTGCTCCCTGGATAGTAGCCACTTTGAGGGCATCATGAGTGGACAAGCCACCGGATTGCATAGCCCAGAGTTCCCAGTGGTAACCCAGTCCCTGAAGTTGACCGTGAGAGCCTACGCCTGCCTTGCCGCCTGCTTCCACTAATTCTTTTACAAAAGCAGCTTGTTTTTTGAAAACGTGTTCGATTTCATGAAACCATCCTCCGGGCCCGGGCCCTGCACCCTGTCCTCTGCGGAGGGTTTTGGCATCCAAATCATCATGAGGGGTAAAGCGAGCTAATTTGGCATTGTCGTGTGGATTTTCACGTGTGTAGAAATAATTTTCTGCCCAGGGGCCACCATAGGCAACCAACAAGGTAGGAGTATAGCTCGTTTGAGAAAAGGCTATGAGTTTTTTGGCATCTTCATAAAGGGGGAAAACCGGGAAGGAGTGTTCATGTCCCGGGTATCCGTCTATGATTTGTGTCAGGTTTTGCTTGAAGTTGAGTGAACCTTCTGTAGTTGGCATGATTTGTTGCTCCTTGCAGGCCATTAGAATCCATTGCCTCTGCTGTCGGTTGCCGGCTACATACATTTTGAGGGTTTTGGTATCGTAATAGCGGGAATATCGGCTGACAATGCGGCGTGCATCTTCCAGATCCTTGACTTGTTCCTGCCAAAACATACCGGGGCCGGTAGAATAAATCCTTGGCCCGAGGATGTTGCCAGCTCTGACCTGATCTTCGTACGACAAAACATCTGTTGTTCCTGTTTGGGGGTCTCGGGTGGTCGTCACACCGAAAGCCAGGTTGGCAGCATAAGCCCATACAGCCTCTTTGTGGATATTGAAAGTTGGTCTGAGGTGGGCATGTGTATCTACAAAACCGGGTAAGATAACCTTGCCCGAAACGTCCACTATTTTAGTACCTGAGGGAATTTTGAAACTGCCTTTTTTGCCAAGAGCGCTGATGCGGTTGTTTTCTATCAGGATATCGCCTTTTTCAATGATTTCATCGCCGTTCATGGTGATGAGTTTGGCTCCACGAAGCAGCATGCTTCCCTGAGGTATGTCCCTTTTGGCAGAAAGGGCAATTTGCATTTCCATGGGTTCGTAGGGGATAGTGTCCTGTGCTATATCTTTGGCTTTTGCTGCGGAAAGGTCGAACACCACGTGGGCATTTCCTATGGACCAGTGCACTTTACTGGCATCTCCACCCCAGGCAGGGAATTGAGAACCAATGTCGCTAAGTTTTATTACGGGAAAACTTGCGTTGTCGGGATTAGCTACTGAAATAATCGGAGCTTCTGCACTTATTTGGGGCACGGTGAGAACATACACATCATTGTACACCCAGGCAAGGGCCTGGTCTCCTCGGGGTGCCATTAAAATCAGGTTAGCGGAGAGTGGGCGCTCCATACCGGGTGGTTTGGGACCATTAACTTTCAGGTGAGCCTTGTTGTCGGTGCCATC
>JALQTV010000036.1 GCA_023268675.1 Saprospiraceae bacterium
GGTCACCACCTATAGACTCCAGATCTCCGGCCGTAACCTGAATAGAAGATTCAGAAGAATGGAAAGAAACGGAGTAGGTAGTAAGATTGGGGTTACAAACCAAGCCATCCTCCATCAATTCGACCTCGGGCAATGGATTGACAATCAGAGTTACAGGTGTTCGCGCAGCACTCACACAACCGTTGGCACTTATCCTTGTTTCAGCATACCAGGTACCTGAATCCACAGGGTCAAAACTGCTGGTTCCAATAGCTACTGTATCATCGCCTGTGGGGCTGCCATACCAATCGACTGTTTCCCCTGAGCCCACAAATGCATTGAAAGAAGGAACTTCCTCGCCGGCGCAAATGGTTAGCAAGCCGTCTGGAACTGAAGGTGAGTCAATAATTGCCGGGTCACAAGGGCAATCCGGGGAAGCTACCTCAAAGCTCATATTACAGCCGGTAGTCGAAATCGCAGAAAAAATAGTCAGCGTCTCACCCACCGGTATGCCATCAACTGTATATTCAAAATTATCTTCATCGTATTCTAATATGCCCGTTGAGGTACTGACAACATCGCCATCCGTCAAAAAGATGACCCGGTAGGTCAGCAAATCAGGCGAACATAAAATACCATTGGTAATCACATCCACTTCCGGTAGCGGATTGATCGTCAGTTCTACGGGAGTTCGGACTGTACTTGGGCAGTCTGTATCTGTACGGCGCGTCTGGGCATAAAAAATACCTGCACCCGGAGGTAAAAAAGTAGTCGTACCTGCTTGCAATAAGTCGTCTCCAAAAGCACTGCCATACCAATCAGCTGTTTCTCCAGCTTGAACCTGGACTTCCAATACAGGATAGGTTTCATCGGCACAAATCGTCGTATCACTGAAAAGTGCCACCGGAGCATCTACCACTATGTCATCACAAGAACACTGAGGATCAAGTACCTCCAAACGAGTCTGACAACCCGTTGCAAGCTGATGGGCAGTCACTTCAACATTGCTTCCCGCCGGTATATTGCTTATTTTATAGAGTGTTGATGTTAATACACTTACCATGCCAGCGGTAGCAGAAATGCTGTCACCCGAAGTACTTACTTCTATGCTGTAAAACTTGAGATCTGACGAACAAACGGTATGTTCTCCTATAACAGAAAGCGCGGGTAGGGGATTGACAAGCAAAGTGACTGCTGTCCGGGTTGTACTCACACAACCATTGGCTACCTTTCTCGCTTCCGCAAAAAAAGTTCCTGCGCCGGAAGGAACAAAGTTATTAACTCCCGAAGCCAGCAAATTGCCTCCACTTTGACTATCGTACCAATCCGTAGTCACTCCGGCATTCGTTGTGACTACCAGTGCAGGTATCGGATCCCCATCACAAATACTGACATTGGGCGCCACTGCTACCGGAGCCTGGACAGGGAAATCTTCACAAGCACAATCAGGGGGAGCTACAGTAAGAGTACTGGAACAACCGGTCTCCGAAAAGGAAGCTTCTATCACCAATACGCTATTGATGGGGACATTGATCGCACGATTGTCCAAAGGTGACAACGGAATCAAATTGCCTCTGGAAAGCGTAATGTCGTCAGCGTTGGTCCGGAAGGATACTTGGTACTCCGTAAAGTTTTCCTCACATTGTGCACCATCTCCTGTCAATTCCAAATCAGGAACGGGATTGATAATTACCTCGATCGCTGTCCTGGTAGCACTTTTACAACCTGAACCAATATTTCTTGCTTCTGCATAATAGATACCTGCAGCATCCGGAGTGAAGGTAAGCGTCGCAGCTGCAAGGAGATTGCCACCAGAAGGAGCATCATACCAGTCAACTGTCTCGTTGAATTCTACCTGAACAGAAAGAGTCGGGAAGGGGTCTCCATCACAAATAGCTACCCTGTTGGTATCAACTACCGGAGGATTGATTACAACATCGTCGCAGCTGCAATCCGGTCTATTGACCAACTCCATCACCTCGCAGGTCTCATTATTATTGCTTACGAATATCGCCAATGAACTATCCACAGGAATATCAGCTACCCTGAAACCGTCGCCCTCCATATCAGAAAACGTTCCCTGAGATACCCTGACTTTGGTAGTACTGGCAACAAAAACGACCTGATAAGTGCTGAAATCATTGGAACAAACAGGCTCCGTTGCCACCTCTACCGAAGGCATTTCATTAAGAGAAAGAACCACCGCTTCACGGGTTGCACTCACACAACCATCCAGCTCCCGTCTTCCCTCTGCATAATAAGTTCCAATCTGAGAAGGTGTGAAAGTATCTGTTTTTGAAGCCAGTAGATTGCCCCCTACAGGAGCATCATACCAATCCACGACAAAACTCTCTTCCACAGTTGCTTTAAGGGTGGGCATGGGATCTCCCTGACAAACCAACACATTGGTTGTTTTTACCGGAACGGGAACGGGGGGTTTGCTCTCACAAAAGCACTCCGGTGCCAGCGTGGCTTCTTCCAAAATACAATTGATGGCTTCGTCAATAGCTCTGATCCTGAGTGTAGAATCCAGCGGAACGTCGCTCACAGTATAAGTACCACCGGACAATTCGGTAAGATTACCTGCACTGACCCATACTTCGGGGCTGTTCGTAGAAAAATCCACAGAATAACTGCTCAGATCCTCCGCACAGGTTGCTGCAGCATCTATCGTCAATACAAAGGCTTCACTACATACATCCACATTGTACTGAAAATCTCTTTTTACAACAGACAGCAGATTGCCCTCCTCATCGAATTCTTCCATACAAATTCCCACTACAAACTTTCCCTGAATGGTTGGAATACCTGACAAAACACCCGTAAGGGAATCGATGGTCAGATTTTCTGCAATATCTATTTTGTCAACATTGGTTCCCAGAATATTTTCTAATGAAAAGCCTCCGGCTGTATTCCAGTACACGGTATCAAATTCAGGCAAAATTATCGAAGGTCGGGGCTTTGGATTATTGTAGGTTCCCGCAGAATAAGGTGTACACAAGCTGTAGCGAATTCTTTCGTTGACCATATCAACCTTGTCGATAGCTCCGTGATCGTAATTGATAGGCTCGTTGAGACAAATAAAAGTAGGTGGCCAGGCTTTAAAGGTAGGAGTAGAATTGCCTTTCTCTATCGCCAGCTTGGTTAATTCCACCGAATATGCCGCACCCGTTTCCAAAGGCTCATTGATGTTTTGTACCCCCTCATTTCGACAACAGCGCTGATAGACAAAAATATACTTACCCCCTACAGGGTCATTGGAAACCGTAATTTCTATGCTGTACAGCGTCCGCTCCACACATACCGGCTCAGGGAGTTCGTAGCACTCATCAAGCACCACCGCACTGAGGGTATCAGCTGCAACGAAATCAACGTCATAGCGACGAATCAACTGTCGATTCCCATTATACATACCGATATATGCAGGATCATCAAAACCTTCCTGTCCGGTCTCACAATCTCTATAAACGTATAAAAAAATCTGGTACTTATTGTCTCCCAGATACTTGTACCCCATTTCTCCTCCCACAATATGCGTAGCTTGTACCTGTTTGGGAAACAGAAAAAAGAGCACCAGCAGAGAAAACACTCCAATTACGCGAAGGAGGATGTTCTTGTTTTGATGTATGGGATTTAGAAAGCTCATGCAGCCTATTTTTAATTTTTTATGCTATCTTATTCTTTTATAAACGCTTTTATCGTAACCCTTCGTTCAACGCAAGCCACTACATTGTACACCGCATTTCTTCTATCTCGAAGATTTTCGCTAATGCGGCGAGCTGCTTCGGACGCCTCTGCCTCACCTGTGTACAATCGATGTACGATCAACTGGCCTCCTGCAACATATTTTTCCAAAACTCCCCCTTGTGCCTCCATTAGGTAGTTGTACACACTACTTACCCTTCGGGCACTCAACAGCATATTGTAGTAAGCATCCCCTATGGGAGATGCCGAACCGACCAGTTGTATCTCAAAGACGCTGCCGGTTCTCTCAAGGTATTCTGCCAACTTGCTTACCAGAATTTCCAGAGAATCGAACCCAAGTCTGACCTCCCGGTCAAAAAAATTGTCATACCCTCTGATGTTTCTGTCCTTGTCAATATCACTTAAAGTTGGATCGCTGTTGAAAGATTCAATATAATTGACTTTTTCCCGGACATAATTGTTAAAAAGAGAAGCATAGGATTGGGTCGTGGCCGTATCCGGATGCGCACGAGGCAAATTGTTGTCAAAATACAAATTGATAGGCAAAAGGTCTGCAAAACTTTCTCTCTTCAAATAGAAATCCACGACCAGATCCTGGCCCAGTGCCTCTATGTCTGCCTGACTGATCACAAATTCAGCATACCCCGGCTCAAAACCCATTTTTTGCACATCAATAGAATAGCTTCGTTCTGCCTGTATGCTGAATACAGAAGCAGCATCTCTTTCGTTTATTTTCACCTCGCGAAGGGGAATCTCTCCCTGTAGCACTTCTTTCAAAGTCAAAATTGTAGTAGCTCCATAAATAATAGAACTGTCAGCTACATCAAACACCCTTACCTGTAAGTTGGCCGTTTGTGGCATCAATGGGATGGCAAGTTGCAGCATCTTGGGATATTCGTATTCGCTCTTCGCTTGCAAAAAACCCTCCAAAGCCGCACTTGGTTGACCATTCAAGGAAAAATTTATCAAATCCAAGGCCAAAGTGACTTCTCCATAACCTGATTTGACACTTTGAATACGGTACTCTTTACAGCGATCAACCATGAGTTTGAAGGTATCCAGAGCAGCTGCTTCTGATACCTGGCCTACTAAAATTTCGCCATCGGCGGACTGCTCAAAAATCTGGATAGCTACCCCATTCAATAGTCGATCTGTAAGGGTATTGAAAGCTGTAATGTCCAGTTCCACTCCTGTCGGAACTGCTACCCGGTAAAGGTCTGTACAACAAGCTTCGCTTGCTTCATCCAGCAGCAAAGAACCGGGACGATTGGAACTAAGATAAGCCCGGTCACAATCGAATCGCGTATAGAATAAGTCTTCGTAGCTTGTATTTACCGGAAACGGAAGATGCTGTGGCGCTTGCCAGATGTCCCCATCGTTTTTTGTATGGTAAATATCAAATCCACCCAATGTTGGAAGCCCGTCCGAACTGAAATAAAGTGTCTGTGTCTGCGAAAAAAAGAAAGGACTCACCTCATCTCCGGGAGTATTGGCAAAAGAAGCATTGATCGGTTCTGTAGGCATTCCCTCCTTGTCCAGCAGGGCGTACCACAAATCCAATCCACCCTTTCCACCCGGTCTGTCAGAACTGAAAAACAGCAATTCTCTGCCACTGTTTTTATCAATTCCCAGCGAAGGATGCGTGTGCGTAAAAGCAGGATCACTGATATTCAATACCTGGACCTTTCCCCATTTACCGGCTGTTGTTTTTTCTCGCATTACCAAATCACAACGTACATTGATGTCATCTACAAAGTTACATATTGCATAGTAAATCCGGGATTGATCAGGACTGAAAGTCGGGTGAGCTATATATTTTCCTTTTGCGTTGAAGCTCTTATCCATCGGATAACCCATTGGCTCATCATCCATGGCAAAGAACAATCGGGAAAAATACCGATCGGGGATGTGATTGTCTTTTTTGTCAACTACCCTTTGGGACGAAAAATAGAGGCTATCTCCCAGTTCGTACAAACCATATTCAGCATAGGGCGTATTGATGGTAGCAGTATCCATCTGATGTATATCGGTAGCGATGCTTTGAGAAAGCCGCTCCTTGCCGAAACGGCAATTTGCCATTTCATAGTCTATCCTGTTCCGCAAGACAGGCGACAATTCCGAACCTGAATTCCTCAATTCATCGTACAAAACCATTGCCTCTTCATATTTTCCCTGTCGCTGGATGGCATAGGCCAACCAAAAAATATCATCTGATTCGCCGGATAGTTCAACAGATTTTCGAAAAGCATTTTCCGCATGGGGATAAGCATGAAACTGTAAGGCATTCCAGGCGTATTTTTGCCATACCTCGATGCGGGTCGAATCAAAAGTCGCAGCAGACTCAAGGTATCGAAACGCAGCATAGTAATCTCCCCGCTCAGCAGCTTTATCCGCAGCACTTATCCATCCCTCTGCTTTCCAGGCATTAAAAGACCATCCTTTCCGTTGAGCAATACTCAGCTGAAAGGTCATCATAAATAAGATACCTGACAATAAAAGTCTGTTCATTCCACGTCCTGTTTTGTCCGCGTAACAATTTTTGGATTATTCAGCCGTAGTAGATAGCCTTGATGCTCGTGGTGTTGTAGTGATCCTCTCGTCAAATAATCGGGCAAGCCTTATAAGCAAGTCTGGGTACAAATTTCAGGATATAACCTACAGAGATCTCCGGGCCTCCCCTTCCATCCGTAGCTACATCAAAATCTGAGGTGTTCAAATCATAATTTACTCCTACCCTGAATCCCTGGTAGAAAAACTCAAACCCGGGCACAAAGCCGTCCTCAAAACGAAAACCAAGATTAGCCTGAACCGCCAATTGCCTGCCCGGTGTCCGGTTAAGATGCAAGCGCCCGCCAACAAGGGCAATCGTCTCGCGATAAGGTCCCTGGAAAAAGCCTGCAACATTGGTGACAAGATCCAATTCATCAGCTACCTTGAAGGTACCAAAAATATAAGGTACAAAGCGCATGTTCAGCACTTGTGACAATCCCTCTACAAAACTCTGATCGGGCTTGTTTAAGTGAAAAATCCCCAGACCCGCGTCAATCTTCGTTCGGTGTTCCAAACGATCGATCAGGTTCTGGTTGCTGCTTCGCTGGTAGCGGAAATTGAGTCCGCTGGCATAACTCATAAAAATCCGACGGCTGTTGGCCGATAAAAAATCTTCATTGGGGCTCAACACAGGGTCGTAAGCTCCCATCGTCTCGTTGTATTGGCTGTCGAAAGTAAGATCCCCGATATCAAATGAACGTTGGTTGACCTTCGCGTTCATGCCGGCCGAAAGGAATACCTGACGACTCAATTGTTGGGTATAGGAAAAATGTAACCCAATATTCTGAAGGGTAAGTCGGGAATATCCCGATCTGTCATAATCAATAACTATGCCTCCGGCAAAAAAACCATCCTTGATTTGTTTGTGAGTAAACCGGGTATCTACACCCAAGGAGTAGGTTTCATAATCTACAGGAACAGAACGCCACTGGTTCTTAAAATTACCGCTAAATCGAATATCCCCTTTGAAAATTCCTGTCAATGCAGGGTTGATGTAAAAAGGGGCGTTGTGGAATTGAGCAAAATGTATGTCCTGAGCAAAAGAGAGTCCGGGAAAGAGGAAAAAACAGGAAAGGAACAGATATATCCCACAGGTAACCTGTGAATTGCAGGGATGTAGGAGCTTCCCTTGCCTTGATCCGGTCAACAGCTTGATTGTGTAATTCATGTTTATCCTCATAATACTTTACAAAATAAACAATTATTTCTGTTTGTTGCAGGTAATTTTTTCAGCTGAAAACCCCCTCCTCAGCAATTCCCGACACTTTATTCAACCCGCTCCTGACGCCATCCAAAGCCCCATTCAATTAAATAAATTTCTGAAAATCATATTGTTATAAATTTACAAAAAAAACAAATAACAGATTTGCAATTCCTCGTTTTATTCTTATATTTGTGCTGGATTGTATGGAATTTTATCTGTTAAAATTATCCTGCAATCTTTCGTTTGACACTTTTGCCAGAAACAATTGTAAAAAAATTGCGAAAACTTCCTTCTTTTGTGAAGGACTAATCGTCGCATTCAAAGTCTGTATTCCCGATTGCTTCAACAGAGAAAACTGCCTGTTGTGGTATTTCTCTTTTGCAATGTATTAATTTTGTATCCATTAAAGCATGTAGCATGTTGGGAAGGTTTACTCTTTTGTTGGGACTTACGTTACTTTTTTGCAAAGCAGAAGCACAGCGCCTGTTTGTTGCTGAAAACGGTTCAGGGCAGGGTACAAGTTGGGAAGACGCTTCAGGTGATCTAAACGCAGTGCTCAACTTAGCCACAGCGGGTACAGAAATATGGGTAGCTGCCGGAACTTATTACCCGACTCAAAGCCACGACAGAAATGCTCATTTCACAATACCTGACGGAGTTGCCCTCTATGGTGGTTTCAAAGGTATTGAAACAGACATTAGCCAGCGCGATTGGCAACTCAACCCAACTTTCCTCAGCGGAGAAATAGGCACTTCCGCCCCTTCTGATAATTCATTTACTATTATTTATACCAGTGGTGTCAGTGATGCTACCCGTATTGACGGTTTCATTATTACCGGCGGTATGGCAAATGGTATGGGGGAGAAAGGCGACAAAAGCGTCAGTGGCGGAGCCTGGTACAATGACGGCACCCGCAGACCCTCCACTCCGGAAGTTCGCAATTGTACTTTTTCCAACAACTTTGGCCGGGAAGGTGCTGCCATCTTCAACAATGGCAAAAATGGAAATGTCATGGCGCTCCTTCAGAATTGCACTTTTTCTGATAACATCGCCGATCTGGATGGTGGTGCTATTTACAACGAAAGCAAGGGAGGAAACGCTTACCTTTTCCTCCACGACTGCAGCTTTCAAAGCAATGAGGCATCTTACGGCGCAGGAATATTCAACTCCAATAAAGAAGGTGTCGGAAAAGTATTGGTTAAAAACTGTGATTTCACAAACAACCTCTCCTATATACGGGGCAGCAGCATCTACGAAACAGGCAGGGTTTCTGCTACCGTAGAAAATTCTGTATTCCATAACAACCAGTCCAGCTTTGGCATGGAAAACTCTCCGGCTCCCGCCGAAGAAGACAAACCTAAATCTGTCAATACTTTCACCGTTAAATCAGCAGGGTCTTAAGGGAACTATTTGAATGGAAGGGCTCCCAAATCTACATTTCCTCCCGTCAGAATAATGCCCACTTTTTTACCTGCAAAAGCGTCAGGGTTTTCCAGCATGGCTGCCAGAGGAACCGAACAAGAAGACTCTACTATAATCTTCATTCGCTCCCAGATCAACCGCATGGCCTTCACAATACCCTCTTCGGATGCTGTAAAGATGTCATCTACATGCGACTTGATGATGGGGAAAGTCTTTTCACCCAGATTTGTACGCAAACCATCTGCAATGGTATCAATTCGGGTGTTGAATTGCATGGTTCCGGAACGGAAAGAACGGTAAGCGTCATTGACCAGCTCCGGCTCCGCACCAAATACTTTTAGCTCCGGCTGGAGGTATTTGGCACATAAGGCTGTGCCCGACATCAAGCCGCCACCACCTATGGGCGACACTACAATGTCCAGCGGGGGAGCATCTTCGATTAATTCCTTGACGGCTGTTGCCTGGCCGGCAATTACATTGTAATCATCATAGGGATGAATAAAGGTCGCCCCGGTTTCAGCCCTCACTTTTTCCAGTGTCCTTTCCCTCGCTTCAATGGTTGATTCACAGGTAATAATATTGCCTCCATAAGATTTCACCCCGGCTTTTTTGATGGCAGGAGCGTTTTCAGGCATCACGATGAAAGCGGGAACTCCCAGCAATTTGGCACTCAGCGCAACTGCCTGAGCGTGGTTGCCGGAAGAATGGGTAGTCAATCCTCTTTTTTTCTCCTCCTCACTCAATCGAAGTGAAGCACTGCTGGCTCCCCTCATTTTGAAAGCTCCGATTTTCTGGAAATTTTCACACTTGAAATACACTTTCGCACCTGTGAGTTCATCTATGCTATTGCAAGTCAGTACAGGCGTACGATGAATCATGTGCGCAATCGCACCGTGGGTTTCGCGGATATCTGCAAGAGTGGGAATTTGTTCAAGTGGAAGCATGGCCTTGTATCGTTTTTGTTTTCTGCTAAAATACCAAATAAATTGTTATTCTTCCGACTTGTTTTGCTGCTGAAGTTCCTGTAGTCTGAGGTATTTCAACAGCGTATAATACGCTGAAAGTCTGCAGATAACCCAACCATAGTACCCATCGAGAAATCCCAGCTGAAAAAAATATTTTTTGACGAAAGTAAAGGGAGGATTCAGGTATAATTTCACAAAGTCAGCTCGCTTTCCGGCCTTGTGCAGGGCCTCAGCCATGATTGCTGCGTACTTGTGGGTTTTTTGGATGTGTTCCTGGACTGTCCGATAAGAGTAATGAAACAAATCGCCCTCAAGGTGCTCCATTTTTGCGGAAGGATCCATCATGATAGCATCGTGGGGATTGATTCCTCCCCATTTGCCCAAAGTCCGATTGAGCAACCTGATCTTTCTGTCGGGATACCACCCCGAATGCCTGATCCACTGTCCACAATAGTTATTCAGTCGATTGAAAGCATATGCATCTGCCTTCCAGTCCTGCTTGACTGTGGCAATGGCTGCTCTGAGTTGGGGGCTGAGCTCTTCGTCAGCATCCAGTGATAAAATATAGTCATAGCTTGCCTGCTGCAGGGCAAAGTTTTTTTGCTCTACATAGCCCAAAAAGGGCTGTACAATGACCCTCGCTCCCAGAGTTTTGGCCATAGAGGCTGTATCATCGGTAGATTCAGAGTCCACAACGAGCATTTCATCCGCAATGTCTTTGACAGACTCCAGGCACCGGGCTATATTTCTAGCCTCGTTGCGGGTGATGACCACTACACTCAGTTGTATTTTTTGCATAGCCATTATTCTGATAATCGGCCATAGGCCACAAAGGAGGGATTTGTCATGTCAGGCTTATTGTAAACCAAAGCCTGGCCATCATCTGCCCGGCACACTTTCCCCCCAGCTTCTTCCAGAATAATCTGTGCAGCAGCTATGTCCCACTCCATAGTGGGTGCCAGCCGGGGGTAGAGATGAGCTTCTCCTGTAGCCAGTGCCAGAAGCTTTAGCGAGCTCCCTCTGGGCAGGCGCAGCGGCTCGTTCAGTTTGTCTAGCCAGGCAGCGGTCGCTTCATTCAAGTGAGACCTTGACGCTACCACGGTCAAACCTGCATCTTCCATTTGAAAAGCAGCTGCCTGAATGGCTGTTTTTTTGCCGGAGGCATCCATTTTCCAGGCTCCTTCTCCATTAGCTGCCCAGAATATTTCCCCACTTACCGGTACTCCGACTATTCCAAATACAGGTGTGCCTTGTTTTACAAGAGCTATATTTACTGTAAATTCTCCATTGCGCCGGATAAATTCTTTGGTTCCATCCAGCGGATCGACCAGCCAGTAGTAAGCATAGTTTTTCCGTACTTCATAAGCCACCTCCTTATTCTCTTCAGAAACGATGGGGTACACTTGAGGCAATCGCTCCAGACCCTGGCAAATAACCGCATTGGCTGCCCGATCAGCAGCAGTCAGAGGGGAATCATCGGTTTTATAATTTACATCCAAATTTTCCACCTCATAAACCTTCAGTATCGCTCTGTGGGCGTTTTTTACGATTTCTATCAATTGTGTTACAATATCCTGTTCCAAAATCATTGTCCTCGTTTTAAAAGTCTATTTTTGTTGAAATAAGTTGTCCTGCCTCATTTGAATGAGAGCTTCAGGAACTACTTCGTATCTGACAAATGTAAAAATTTTAGCGCAGCTCATGGGTAAAATTCTGGTAACAGGCGGATGTGGGTACATTGGTAGTCATACTGTATTGGATCTGCTCGCCAAGGGTCATGAAGTCATCTCAATAGATAATTACAGCAACTCCGAACCTTCAGCATTGGACAGAATCAAAGCTGTCAGTGGCGTGGCAATCCAACATTACGAAGGAGATCTATGCAATCCGGAGGCCTTGAAAACCCTATTCCGGGAGCATGGTGATATCAGTGGAGTCATACACTTTGCTGCCCTGAAAAGCGTAGGAGAATCCGTAGAGCAACCCATTCGCTACTACCAAAACAATCTGGAGGGGCTGATCAATCTCCTGCAGGCTATGGTAACAGCCAATGTCCCGCGGCTTATTTTCTCGTCCTCCTGTTCGGTTTACGGCAATGCTGCCGCACTTCCCGTCACAGAAAATACTCCCTTGCAGGAGGCAGAATCTCCCTATGCCCGAACCAAACAGATGGGAGAACAGATCATCAGTGATGTGATGCATACTTATAGCTCCCTGAACTGTGCTATCCTACGGTATTTCAATCCCGCCGGAGCACACGAATCGGCACTCATTGGCGAGGCTCCCTTCAACAAGGCCAGCAACCTGGTACCCGTAATTACGGAAACTGCCATTGGCAAACGTGAAGAAATGATAGTCTTTGGAGATGATTATGATACCCGGGACGGCAGCTGCATACGCGACTATATCCATATCATGGATTTGGCAGACGCCCATACCAGGGCACTTGACTTTCTAGACTCCCACACCCCCTCCAATCAGCCCGAGTATTTCAATCTGGGCATAGGGCAGGGAGTCAGTGTATTTGAAGCCATTCATGCTTTTGAGCGGGTGAGCGGGCAAAAACTCAACTATAGAGTAGGCCCCAGGAGACCCGGAGATGTAGTAGCTGTTTATGCTGATTATAGCAAAGCGGCACGTATGCTTGGCTGGCAGCCAAAAAGAAACATTGACGACATCATGAAAACTGCCTGGCAGTGGGAAAAAAGGCGTAGTGAAAAAGCGTGACAAGCGCTATCCCTGCATATTTTCCAGTTTATCCTTTTCCAGAATGCTGATCTTGCCCTCTTCGATGGAAATATAGCCATCGTCTTTAAATTCTGTCAGCATTCTGATTACGCTCTCCTTGGCGGTACCTACGATTCTTGCGAGATCGTCTCTGAGAATTTGCAGCGGAGATGACTTTCCATCTTCCACATATTTGTCATAAACCTTAAGCAGAGCCGTAGCTACGCGCTTTCTTACCGAGTCATACGCCAGATTGAGCAACTGGTCTTCCTGTTCGGCGATGTTATTGGCCAACATCTTGATGAAGCGGGCAGAAACATCCCTGTTGGCATAAATCAACTTCAGGAAATCTTCTCTTGGAATAAGGCTCACTTCGGCATCCTCCAAAGCTGCAGCACTTTCGTGGTAATTGCTGTCCTGAATCAGATCTACATATCCCAGAAAATCTCCGGCGGTACAGATATTAATGATGTATTCTTTTCCGTATTCATTGGTCTTAAAGACCTTTATCTTACCCTGGTTGACAAAGTAGAGGTAGCGGGGATAATCTCCCTCTTCAAAGAGCAGTGACTTTTTGGAAAAATGTTTCTTTTTTTTGTCCTGTGACAATTTTTTCAATTCATCGTAGCCTCTGGCTTCATTTATGAAAGCCTGCAAACCCTCCTCTGTGGGTTGGTATTTGGAGCGCATGCGCTCGCTCTTTTTCAGACGCATTTCGATTACCTGCAACAACTCGTCCTTGTAGAAAGGTTTGGTAATGTAGTCATCTGCTCCGAGGTTCATACCTCTCCTGAAATCTGCATTTTCAGATTTCGCTGTCAAAAAAATAAAGGGGATATCAGAAGTATTGTTTCGTTTGCTAAGGATATTCAACACGCCAAATCCATCAAGTTCTGGCATCATGATATCGCAGATAATCAAATCCGGCAAGAAATCCAGCGCCACTTCGACACCGGTTTTACCATTTGGGGCAGCTGCTACTTCATATCCTGAAAGTTCCAGTATTTCCTCCAGGTTTTCTCTTACCTCGTCGTTGTCTTCGATAACCAATATTTTTTTCATAAATACAATTTATTGATTAAGCGGTATATCTACAAAAAAGCTGGTTCCCCTGCCTAGATTGCTCTCGAAGCGAATCTTGCCATTGAGCAATTCAATGTATCGCTTGACGATATTCAAGCCCAGACCGGTTCCCTGAATGTTTTCTACGTTATGTGCACGGAAGAATCGGGTAAACAAGTGGGGTTGGTCTTCTTTGGGTATTCCAAGTCCCTCATCCCGGATGATGATAGACAGAAAGCCTCCATCCAGGCGAGTAATGCAGTAGATGGCTTTCTCTTCCGGTGAATATTTTATTGCGTTGGAAATCAGATTAAAGAACACAATTTTAAGAAATTTCTTGTCGAGAAGTATCTCCTGTGCCGTTTCATGTTCTTCGTGGATGATTTTTTGTCCACGTTTCAGTTGACCTCTCATTTCGTCGATTATCCCCAGGCAAAAATCTCCCAAATTAAACCACTCAGGCTGTGCTTCCACCTTGCCCTCTTCCAGGCGGCTAAGCGAGAGGAAATCGTTGAGTATACTGGTCAGTGTGCTCACAGAGTTTTTGATGCGGTTGATGTGCTTTAAAGCTCTTTGGTTGCCTGCTTCCAGGTAGGCCTCTACCAGTTCAATTGAAGAAAGGATGGTACTAAGCGGGGTTCTGAATTCGTGGGAGGCCATAGAAACAAAGCGGCTTTTCAGCGCATTCAATTCTTTTTCCTTGTTGAGTGCTTCTTCCAGTTCTGTCTCACGCAGTCTCAGGCTGTTTTCAACTGTTTCCCGCTCTTTGACCTCATTGCCCAGCTGTTCGTTGGTTGCAAGGAGGCGGTCAACTACATTGGCCAATTTTTCTGTGCGTTCGAGTACCAGTTGCTCCAGGTTTTCATTTTTTTCTTCCAATTCCCGGTTGAGGTTCAACACTTTTTCTTCTGCCGCCTTGACATCGGAAAGGTCATGAATAATTCCGGCGAAATTTCTTTTTCCACCGATAATTACCTCGCTCACAGCCAACCTGATAGGGAAAACAGTTCCGTCTTTTTTCAAGCCTTCCACCTCTCTTCCTATACCGATGATTTTGCGTTCACCGGTTTTCATGTAGTTGTGAATATAGGAATCGTGTTGTTGTTTATACGGTGCAGGCATCAGGATGCTGATGTTTTCTCCGATCACTTCTGTCTCTTCGTAGCCGAACAATTTGGCGGCAGCCGGATTCAGCGTTTCAATGATGCCATACTGATTGATTGTTACGATACCATCAATAGCAGCATTGAAAATTGCCTTGAGCAATAAGCCTGTTTCCGATATGATATTTTCCTCCTCCAAGTTCAAAAAATTTGTACAAATTAAACAAAACCTTGAAGTTAGCAAATTGATATAAATCAATTATGCCGATTGACAAAAGTCATACCTATTACAAGCGCATCCTTTGATCTTGTAGCTCAAAGTAAACTTAATTCAACCTCTATGAACATCATGGCCCCCATTTCGAGCATCATGTCTCAAAATCTGATTACGGTCAACCCGGAGGAAAAGTTGATGGCTATTAAAGATATATTTGAGACACATCACATCCATCATGTGCCGGTGGTACAACACAAAAAGATAGTAGGCATTATCAGCAAGTCTGATTTTTTGCATTTTATGCGAGGCTTTAGCCAAAATGCAGATGATCAGTTTGTGGACAGCGCCCGGCTCAGGACTTTTAAAGCCGAGGACATCATGACCCAGGGACTTGCCAAACTTGACAAACGGGAACCGATTCGGGCTGCCATTGATATTTTCAAAATAAATCGTTTTCACGCAGTACCAATCATCGATGGCGAAGAGCTTGTAGGTATTGTAACTACTTACGACATCATTAAAAGAATTGCAGAAGAACCTGTCAAACCGAGCGATTATAATTCTGCAACAAACCCATAAAGTAATCTGATGGTACTGATCCAAATACTGGGCATAAAAGATTATAGTCAAACTGTACATCTCAAAAGCAATACACAGGCAGCACTGAAAGCCTTACATCTCGATGTAGAAATACAGGAAGTATGGGAAGTGGAGGACATGATTCACTTCAAAATATCAGGCATACCGGCTCTGGTGGTAAATGGACGGGTAGCCTTCCAGAAAGTAGTTCCTGAGGTAGAAGACCTGATCAAACTTTTTCAAGCAACTTTGCTAAAAAAACCGAAGCGCCCTATTATGAAAAAGATACTCTTTCCTACCGATTTTTCTCCGGCATCCAAAAATGCCCTCAATTTTGCGACCAATTGGGCAAAGGACTTTGGTGCCGATATCAAAGTCATTCATTGCTATTCTCTGGCATTTGACCCCAATCAGCCTGTCATTGTAGAACCCATTGAAGAACATAAAGCAGCAGTAGAAGAACGGCTCCATCGCTTTGCCCATACGTCCTACCCTAATGAAGGAAACAATCCACCGCCCCCAAGCATCAACATCGAAACGGAAGCCGTACTGGGTTTCCCGGTAGAAGAAGTAGTCCGCATCGCTCAGGACGAAAACTTTGACCTGGTCATTATGAGTACTATCGGAGAGCATGGCGTGCTGGACAAACTCTTCGGTTCTGTTTCTTCTGCTGTTTCCATGAAAACCCAATGCCCTGTATTGCTGATTCCGGATGGCATTTCCTACAAAAAGTTCAGCAA
>JALQTV010000370.1 GCA_023268675.1 Saprospiraceae bacterium
CCGTTCACCGCCACAATAATATATTGATAATCCAGCGAAGTATCGTTGACCGTAACCTGAGAATAGCCGGCCTGGTACAACTCTTCTTCAATCTGGAACGCCGGCACCTTCATGCTTTGTGGAGGACCTACCGGAGTGCGTTTCTTTTTGAAATCTATGATGAGCAGCTTCCCCCCCAAACCTATGCCTTTCTTCAGATTGGCAAGATACGCTACACGATCCTTGATGTACACGGCGGTATTGACGATGAGAACAATATCAGCTTCTCCGGGAGTGAGCTTGGGGTCGGCAGGAGTTCCGAGGCGGGTTTCCAGCCTGTTTTGCAAGGGATCCGGGAGTTGCAGGTAACGGATGCTGTCCAGGTAATCGACAAAGCGGGGGTCTATGTCTATGGCGATGACTTTTTCAGCCTTAGGAGTGAGGCGCAGGGAGAAAAATCCGGTACCGGCTCCGATATCGGCGATGGTCTTATCGCTTAGGTCTCCCAACAGGTCTATGACCATATCGGGTTTTTGCCAGATGACGCGATTGGTATGAGTGTAATCCTCCGAGATTCCTGCTTTGGTGCGAGTGTTGTCGGAAGTACTGTCAATGGCAGGATTTTGTTTTTGCGTCAGCAAAGGATCGTTTGAAGCATCTCCGGTGCAGGCGGAAAGGCCGGTTAACAAGATGGTGAGCAATAAGACACTGCCTGCAACAAAACGACACTTCATAGCGGAGCTATTTTTTGGATTCAACTAAAAATAAGAGGAACTTTTCTATTTTCTGGCGCATGGCGGTAGATGTACAGGTATAATTGTTGACCAAAATGGTAAAAACAAGCAGTTGGTCTTCACGATCCAGGGCATAACCGGTATAGCATCTGACTCTCTCCATGCTGCCACTTTTTGCAAAGATACGCCCTTGTGCCGAAGTGTTGCGCAACATATAGCTGAGCGTGCCGTTTTTTCCGACTACAGGCAGGGTATTTTTGAAATCTTCATACAATTGAGCATCTCCGGCGATCAACTCCAATAAGTCGGTAAGAAAGCGGCTGCTGACGGCATTTCGAGGCGACAACCCACTGCCATCTTCCAGGAAGATACCGGAAAAATCTAGCGATCGCTGTTCCCAGTATTGCTGCAAGGCTTCAATTCCGGCAAGGGTACTGCCTTCTTTGCTTGTTTTCATGCCAATTTGTCGCAGGATGCCTTCACAATACAGGTTGATGGATTTTTGATTGGCCCTTTCCACGATTTGCAGCAGGGGCGGTGAGGAGTAGGTGTATATTTTTTGGCGATAGCCTAAATCCGCATCCGGTTTGTGCTGGTGCAGGGCTGCTGCCGTTCCGCTGACCTGTATGCCTATGGCTTTTAGTTTTTCGATGAAGTACTGGGCAGCAAACAGAGGAGGATCGGGAATGGCTCCTTTAATGGTAATGGTGCCCGAACCCCGTCCGATGGTCCCTCTGACAAAGCGCTCGAAAGTATAAGGGGCTCCATAAATGTAAGCTTCATCGCCCCGACCGCTCACTGCAGTGCGAATTTCGTTGACAAAGGAAAGTCCCGGTACAAAGGGCCGAATGCCACGGATCGGAGGAGTTTTGCCTAGCTCCCCCACCTGCTGGAAGTCCAGGTAATAATAATTTTCGTGTAAGTTTAAACCGTAAATTCCTGCGGCATAGTAGTTGCCCAGGTCGTACCAGGGCCAGGAGGCACCGCTGACAGCACTGGGGTAGTATGTTCCGTCGCCATACACATTGCCATTGATCCTTCGGATGCCTTTTTGCTGCAGTGAGAGGCGGAACAACTCCATGACCTCGTCCAGGTCAGGAATGCCGGTCATCTGGTCAGAACCGAGCGTAGGGTCGCCATAGCCTTTGAGGTACAGGTTGCCGTTGAGTTGTCCCGAAGCATCTATGCTGCCGTCGTATTGTATTTCGGTGCTGAATCTGTAATTTTTTCCCAATATGGCAAGGCCGCTGGCTGTAGTGAGCACCTTTAGGGTAGAAGCGGGGATCAGGCTGAGGTCAGGCTGGTATTCCGCCAAATTGCCCGCTTGCCCCAGCTTTTTTACGCTTATGCTGATGCCTGCATGCTTGAGTTCAGGATCTTTTACCCACTCGTCTATGTATTGCCGGATGCTTTGTTGGCCTTCGGCTAAAAATTGAGAGAACAAGAATAACAGGAGAAAAAAGGGACGAGTAGGTAAAGATTGGTTCATTTCATTGCTTTTGGCATGCGAAAGTTAGCAATCCCTGTCCACAGATTGCACAAATTCAAAATGGATTTGCTCAAAAAATCCCCCTAATCCTGCTTTATTACCTTCTGAACGAAAGAAAAATTGCCTTCTTCTAGTTGCAACAGATAGATTCCATTGGGCAAGTGGCTGAGATCAATAGGGAAAAATACCTTACTTGCCGGGAAGGACTGGCGCTTTACCAGAGCACCGTTGACGCTAAACAAGCGCAGTTGGACGGGTTGTTCGAGGGGTTGCGAAAGCGATAGGTATAAATAAGCAGAGGTAGGATTGGGACTCAAAACGACTTTTTTTCCTGCAAATCGAAGGTCCAGGTCGGGCAAATACTGAAAATTGGATATTTCGGAGAGTGAAGTGCCACAGTCATTGCTGCTTTTTACACGCCAATAATATTGGCCATAAGCAGGTAAGCGGAAGGTTTCGGGATTGTTGTCTGCAACGGAGTAGGTCCT
>JALQTV010000371.1:0-296 GCA_023268675.1 Saprospiraceae bacterium
ATCAGGAAGCTGAGTGGATCACCTTGTTTGACGGCAGCTCTCTCGATGGCTGGCGGGGATACAACGCCGAGGTGCTTCCTCCTGGCTGGACAATCGAGGACGGGGTGATGACCTTTTCAACAGAAATGGTCCTCGAACAGGATTACGATTACAAAGGCAGTAAGGACATCATCTACGGAGCGCGGGAATTTGATAATTTCGAATTGTATGTCGAATGGAACATTCCTCCCGGAGGCAACAGCGGTATTTTCTACCACATCAAGGAAGGCTACGACGGCATTCCCGAAGTAGCTCCC
>JALQTV010000371.1:306-2689 GCA_023268675.1 Saprospiraceae bacterium
TTGACGATGAAAACTACACGCAATTTCACGACATTACGGAGTACAATAAAAGTCTGGGATACACTGAAAATCCTGAAAAATTGCAATTGCTTCAAAGTACGGGAGCAGACTACGCGATGTATCCTCCGGATACTACCGTCAAAAAACTCAATCCGGCTGGTGAGTGGAACAGTACCAGGATTGTTTTTACACCTGAGAAGGTAGAACATTACCTGAACGACATACTCATCGTCTCCTTTGTTCCCTGGAATGAAGCCTGGGAGGCGAAAAAAAATGATGGCAAATGGAAATTGGCGCCGGATTACGGCAAATTCAAATCAGGCTTTATCGGATTTCAGGATCACGGAAGTGGACTGGCTTTCCGCAATATCAAGATCAAGCCGCTCTAAAACCCAAGCAATAAGACAACCATGAAAAGAAGAAAATTTATAAAAAACTCTGCCCTGGCACTTTCTACCAGTGTGCTTCCAAAGGGTTTACTGGCAGCCAACCCGGAGAAGAAACTCCGCACAGCGCATGTCGGAGTGGGCAATATGGGACTGGAAGACCTGAAAACGATGGCAGCTCACCCCCAGGTAGAAATAGCAGCCTTGTGTGACGTAGATGCTGATTTTTTGGCGAAAGCCGCAGCACTCTTCCCAAATGCCAAACAATTCAAGGACTATCGGGAGATGATTACCCGGCATGGCTCTGAATTCGATGCAGTGATCGTTTCCACACCTGACCACACCCATGCACCGGCTTCCCTGCTCGCGATGGAACACGACAAGGCAGTGTATTGTCAAAAACCACTGGCGCATTACGTATCTGAAGTACGTGCGATGAAAGCCGCAGCTGAAGAAAGAAAGCTCGTCACTCAAATGGGCATTCAGGTGCATTCTTTCTACGATTACAAACTGGCTACCATGATGATTCGTGGAAATGCCATCGGAAAAGTCAGCAAGGTCATCGCCTGGTCAAATAAAAACTGGGGCTATGACGGACCTGCACCTGCCGGCGAGGATGCAGTACCGGAGACGCTGGACTGGAACCTCTGGTTGGGAACATCCAAAGAAAGGCCCTACAAAAAGGACGTCTATCATCCGATGAATTGGCGGAAACTAAACGATTATGGCTGTGCTACCCTGGGAGATATGGGGGTACACATTTTTGATACTCCTTACAATGCATTGGAACTGGATGTCCCCAAAACGGTAAAGAACGCATGCCGGGCTCCCAACGATTATGGCTTTCCGGAGCGCAATATTGTAACTTATACTTTCCCCGGTACAGCCTACACTCGCAAAACACTCACCTGGGTCTGGTATGACGGAGAAGCTGGTCCCGATCCGCAACCCGACCTGGCCTTGCCTGATGGCGACCCATTGCCGGATCAGGGAGCAATGTTTATCGGAAAAAATGGGAGGAGGTTATTGCTGCCCCACTTTATGGAATTGCCACGATTGATTGTGGACGGAAAATACCAGGACTACGACATCCGTCAATATGACCCCGGAAACGAACTCGGAGAGCCTGTAAGGGATTATGAGGGGGAGTCTCCCAAACATTACCATCAGTTTGTAGATGCCTGCCTGGGCAAAGCCGAATGTACTGCACCCTTTTCCTACTCTGCCCGCTTGTCTGAGGCCATTTTGCTGGGAGTGGTAGCCGGAAAATTCCCGAATAAAACCTTGCATTGGAATTCCAAAACGGCACAGTTCAAAGAATCGGAAGCCAATGAATGGTTGGCCGGAGAATATAGGGCATTCTAGTGCCCCTGGGATTGCTGAACGCTATGGCAAGGATGATAAGGTTTTCATCCTTGCCATGATCAGATGACCCTTTAATCCATCCATAGTTTTACACCAATGGAACTTTCTCACCAATGCCTGTCAGAATCAACTGTGAAATGGCCCTTGAAAAAACCACATAATACAAGGCATGTTCCGCTTTCAGGTATTCGGCCTGTCGATTCTCCGACCACTGTTTGAATCCACGGGGAATCATGGGAAAAGATTGCTTGTCAAACCCTGCCACGATGAGGTTCTTGAACTCCAGTCCTTTCAAGGCGTGCATAGAGCCCAGCACCACCTTTCCGGCGGTATCCTGGATGTCTTCCACCTCTTTGAGGTTGACCACCGGGAATTTAAATTGTTGCAACAAAGCTCCCAAGCGCTCCACTTCTTTGTTGGTCCTTGCTGTAATGCACAATTCGTGCAAGCCCAGGGTACCGAAAGTAGTAGTGATGTAATCTTTGAGGTAGCTGTCGAATTTTTCCTGATCAGAAAACAAAAAGTATTCGGGGTCATTCCCATTCACCAGACTGATGTCTCCTGCCATGCTTGCCGCCTCACCGGAAAAATCGCTGAACTTCAATCCCTTGAGCATTTGTACTGCAAATTTT
>JALQTV010000372.1 GCA_023268675.1 Saprospiraceae bacterium
GTTGGATCACCAATCATCACACATACATCCGTCTGCACTTTTTTGATATAGTGATAGGCTAATTTTTTAGTGTAGTAATAATCTACCACAGCATCTGAAATCACAGGCCATCCATCTCGCAAATTCCACCAAAGAATTCCATTCCTTTCACCCTTATTCATCCGCCAAAATTCAATAAAAAATTTTTTGGCTTCAGCCTGAATAATTTGAGAAGCCTGAATGAACAAATCCAAATCCGTAGGGACTTCCGAAAAAACACACTTTATCTGATTGATCATCAAATCATTGCGATTGATTGTTTCGGTGGCATAAGGATGGGAGCGAACGGCCTTGGTTTTCCACTGGTCGTTCCATACAAATGCTGAAGCATTCGTCCATGGGTAGACATACTCGGCATCAAACATAGTTTCCAGACTCTTCCTGCCGGGACAACCATGGTAGCCTATCTCACTCACAAACTTGGCAACATTATGAGTATAGTATGGAGCTTTGTAATATCCCCTGGGACCCCAAAGGTGTTGCTCTGGTGCAAAGTCTTGGTCTATTCTATTACCGGCTAGTTTGAACGCCTCGGAACTGATATAAGGAGAACTCGGCAAATAGGCAGTTTTAGGATCCAATCTTCGTACCATGGCAGGGAGTAACTGCCTGCTGATCACATCTGAATTTGGATCAATATGTGGCTGATCATTTTCCCATTCCAATGATACATCATTCTCATTGTTTCCAGCCCATAGAACTACACTTGGATGCTTCCGGATTCTCTTGATGGCTTTTGATGCTTCTTCTTCTATTTTACTTAAAAATTCATTGTCCTGAGGATACATAGTACAACCCATCATGAAATCATGCCAAACCATGATGCCATATTCATCGCAAAGATCGTAAAACTCGTCTTGCTCGTAAACATTCCCTCCCCACATCCGAACCATGTTACAGTTGAGATCTACCAGCATTTCTACACAGCGTTTGATATGAAACCTGTCTCTACTGTGCAAAGCGTCTAGTGCCACCCAATTGGTACCCTTTACAAAAATTTTTTCCCCATTGATTTGAAACACAAACTCACCGGGCTGCTCCCTGGTATTGGCATCGGTGCGGATCAATTCGGCTCGTCGAATGCCTATTTTTTGGACATCTTTGGCAATAATATTTCCTTCAGAATCGGAAACTTGCAAGACAGCATCATATAAACCTGCCTCTCCATAACCACGTGGCCACCAAAAGTCAATATTTCTTAAATCATCGATTCTATTCCTGAAAACCGTAGAATAAATTGGAAAAGATTGATCAAAAACGGCAGTTTTTTCATTAGAAATCATGATGTGTAAGGTCAAATCATCTATTTCTAATCGCTCTGTAGCAAGTTCCCAATCTACATAGAGTGAGGCTGTTCTATCAATGATATTGACTGATTTTGTAACCCAGTACACTGCTTTGAATCGTGTAGGTGGCAACACCTCCAGTTTGACATCCCTCCATATACCTGCACTTACCAACCGAGGCAGGATATCCCATCCATAACTATGAGCAGCTTTACGAATATTTACGGATTCGCCGCCGAGAGCATCATACCGTACCCCCCAAAATTCACGATCGTATTTTCGACCTTCCAAGACGGCAGAATGGATACAAACGAATAATTCATTTTTCTCATTCAACAGATCCGTAACCTGAAAAAGGTGTTCGACAAACATATTTTCAGTTCTTCCGATATTTTGATCATTTAGCCAAATGTCAGCGATACAATCTATGCCTTCAAAGCGCAAAATCAACTGGTGCTTATCAGGTATTTCAGGTTTATCGAAGCAGACTCTGTACCACCACTGAAAAGTCTCGAATTTCCTCAGTTTGTAAACATTATTTCCAATTTCAGGATTTTCAATGATTCCTGCATTCAACAAATCTATTTCAACATTACCTGGCACACAGGCAGGAATTTCTGTGAAAGCACTTTGCCGCAGCTCACCAGGACTTATCGGTGCTGTCTCATCTTGAGGTCCAAAAAACAAAGTCCAGTTTTCTTGATTTAATAAAGCCATGAATGATCAATTTTTATTGAAAACGTAGCTTTCCAGGCTAAAAAGATATACACTTGTACTATTGTCCTTGACGTATTTTTCCTCCCGAGATTCATCGATAGATGAAAAAATTTCAGAACTTTTGTAACTGTTCAAGTGTCAACCTGCTTGCGTCCTGTTCGTATTCTTTGCGCAAAAAGCTAGTAAAGGTTTTCTCGTAGATAATTTTGAGATTGCTTCTAATCATCAGAATTATCAAAAAAAGCAACTTCCAACATCTTACAAAGTGCATGATATACAGGCAAATGCAATTCCTGAGTAGTTGCTGTGTCCGTGCCATCTACACAGATTGCCAAGTCACAAATAGATTTAAGTTTGCCACCATTCTTTCCGGTCAGAGCGATCGTTTTCATCCCTCTGGCTTTCGCAGCAATGACTGCATCCGCTACATTACTCGCATTACCAGAAGTAGATATTCCCAACAATACATCTCCGGCATCCCCATATCCCATTACTTGTTGTGCAAAAACAAGCTCCGGATCCACATCATTGGCAAAAGCCGTATTCAATGCCGGATGACTGGTCAGTGCAATTGCCCTTAGGGCAGGTTGAAGCCTTGTTGCCAGATAGGACCCTCTATCTTCAGATATTTTAAATAAGCTTTCTT
>JALQTV010000373.1 GCA_023268675.1 Saprospiraceae bacterium
GGTGCAACGAGTGGCTCTCTACTGTCAATGCTGATGGCAGCCCCGGGGAGTTTGTACAAATAGAGGCAGCGCAAAATGCCCAACATATAAACGATAGGGTGTATCATCCATCTGCGCCAGGGCTGGAGGTATTTGACCACAAAAGCATCGTAAGCCAGACCGCATACATTGATAAAGTATTTCCTTTCAGTGCCTTCGAGGTCTATCCAACCGATATCGTGCAGGGTCGTTTTTTCCCGTTGGATCATTTCAACCCAGGCTTTCAGCTTGCGCGGAATGCGATGGTGGCGAATCCAGTCATTGCCGGTGCCTATCGGCAAAAGGGCATAGGTTATATTTTGGGGATTGTCGCTTTTCGGCGAAAAAAGACCGTTGATGATCTCGAAATTGGTACCGTCACCACCTACTCCTATGATGTATTTTTGGCCGGAGGCCACAACCCTTCTGGCAATTACAGCGGCATCTCCCGGACATGTTGTAAAAAAAACGTCCTGTAAATGCAAATGTTGGTCTAAGAATTGACGAATCTTTGGCCACTTTTTACCAGCTTTACCATTGCCCGCAAAGGGATTGACGATGACTGTCCATGAAGGCTTGTCCAAATGCTGCATGTGTTGGTTTTGAGCCATTCAAGATAGGAATTTTACTTGCAAACCTATTTGCGTCATGATAGTTATGTTATTTTAGTTTACCGTTTTTTGCTGATCAAACCATCTGGATATGGAAATCCTGAAACTTGTTGATGTCGTCAAGACTTACGAAAAAAATGTGGCCGTTGACCGGGTCAGTTTCAATGTGCCGGAAGGCTCGCTTTTTGGTTTATTGGGTCCCAATGGAGCCGGTAAAACTTCCCTGATCCGAATCATTACCACAATTACGCGTGCTGATGAGGGACAAATATTCCTCGGGGGAGAAAAACTGAATAGCAAGCATCCGGAAGTGATCGGCTATATGCCTGAAGAAAGGGGATTGTATAAGAAGATGAAAGTGGGAGAACAGTTGGTTTATCTGGCCAGATTGAAAGGACTTTCCGGCAGCGAAGCCAAAAAGGCGCTGGGGGAATGGTTCGAACGTTTCGAAATACAGTCCTGGTGGAATAAAAAGGTGGAAGAACTCTCAAAAGGGATGCAACAAAAGGTGCAGTTTATTTCTACTGTGGTACACAAACCCAAACTGATGATCCTGGACGAACCTTTTTCAGGGCTGGACCCGATCAATACCAATCTGATCAAATCAGAGATTTATGAATTGCATAAGCAAGGAACCAGCATCATTTTTTCTACCCACCGAATGGAACAGGTCGAAGAGATTTGTGAAGAAATTGTTTTGATCAACAAAGGACGCAATGTGTTGCAGGGCAGGGTAAAGGATGTGAAAAATGAATTTAAGGAAAATTTGTTTCACGTGACTTTCGATGGCGAATTGCCGGAGGTCATCCTTGATCAATTGCAGGTCGTAGAGCGAAAAGCAGGGAGTCTCAGCGTGAAGTTGCCAGATACGGAGTCCTCTAATTTGTTGCTCCGTCAGTTGATCGACAAGGGCGTCCGTATCCATTCCTTCAATGAAATCCTACCTAGCATCAATGAAATTTTCATCAGGCAGGTAGAGGGTTCCAATTAATTGAAATAGCAAGACTAAAACCGGAAAACTATGAATAAGCTCGGACTTATCATCAAAAGAGAATACCTCACCCGGGTAACGCGCAAATCTTTTATCCTGGCAACTTTATTGACACCATTGGCTTTTGCCCTGTTTTTTGTGGTGGTTGGGTTTATTTTTGATTACGAAAGCGATGAGAGCCAACAGATCGCTATCATTGACGAGGGCAATATCTTCAATGGGGTAATCAAGGATGAAGGAAATATGTACTTCGAGTTTGTGGATGTCCCACTGGAAACCCTTCGGGAAAAATTTGGAGAATATGATTACGATGGCATTTTGCGCATTCCGGCGGTGGAAAATATGCTTTCTACTCGCCTGACGGTGTATTATTATTCGGAGAAGCAGCCTACCCTGGAGGTCGAAGGCAGTATCAAAAATAAAATTGCAGATCGCCTGCGGGATTATAAAATCGAATCGTTGCAGTTGGACAAAGCCCAATTGGATGCCCTCAATATGCGGGTAGAACTGGATCCGGAACCTTTGTCAGATCAGGGCTCTGACGCAACAAGCCTGACCAGCGCCATTGCCGCGGGGATAGGTTCTATGATGGGGCTGATCATGTATTTTACGGTATTTATATATGGTATGATGGTCATGCGTAGTGTGATGGAAGAAAAGACCAATCGGATTGTAGAGGTAATCATTTCTTCCGTACGGCCTTTTCAGCTGATGCTGGGGAAAATCATTGGAGTAGGAGCTGTGGGATTGACGCAGGTAGCTATCTGGGCGATACTCATCCCGCTGATTATGATGGTCGTCAACCTGTTTTTCAATTTTGATGCTCCAACTATGCCGGATGCTTCGCTGGAGAATATCAATCCCGATGACATGCAGGCTCAGATAGGCTTGGCCATGCAAGAATTGTCCGGTCAAAACTGGTGGCTCATCCTGCCATTGTTTTTGATCTTCTTCCTGGGAGGGTACTTTCTCTATGCATCGCTGTTCGCCGCAGTGGGTTCTGCCATGGGAGATGACATAGGCGAGGGGCAATCATTGACATTGCCGATTACC
>JALQTV010000374.1 GCA_023268675.1 Saprospiraceae bacterium
ATGAATACGTCATGCAGGCGGCGGGCAAGCAATACGCCATTGTGTATGCGATGGATGGTTACGACGAAGCTTCGCTCACCGGGCCCTTTAAACTCCGCATGAGTCATCAGGAATCCTTGTTCCATCCTGAAGATCTGGGTTTTGAGGTACTTTCTCAGGAATCTTTGAGGGGAGGTGCTGATGCGGTCGCTTCTGCACACATTCTAAGGAATATTCTGGAAAATAAGGGTACTGCTGCGCAGAAAAATGTAGTGCTCGTCAATGCAGCACTGGCCATCCAATGCCTGCATCCCGAAAAAACCATGGAAAATTGTATAGGAGAAGCCCGTCAAAGTCTGGAAAGCGGTGCCGCAATGGCTGTGTTGAAAAAATTGATTGACTGACAAGAAAAGTAGAAAGATGTACATATTGGACAAAATTGTGGCCCACAAAAAAATGGAAGTTGCGGATCGGAAAAGAAACGCTCCGGAAACCACTTTGAAAGAGGCTCCGCTGTACTTGCGTAAACCTATTTCTCTGGCCAATGTATTGAGATCGCCGGGAGCATCGGGCATCATTGCTGAATTTAAGCGGTAATCCCCCTCGAAGGGGGAGATCAGGCCTGGTGCCTCTCCTTTGACCATCACCACTGCTTATGCACGGGCAGGTGCTTCGGGCTTATCGGTGTTGACGGATGCTTCTTTTTTTGGCGGCAGCACAGAAGACTTTCTGGAAGCCAGATCTGTCAATCAGATTCCCATGTTGCGCAAAGAATTCATCGTAGATCCCTACCAATTGACGGAAGCCAAAGCCATGGGGGCGGATGTGGTTTTGTTGATTGCGGAGTGTCTGGAAAGGAACGAGGTAGCAGATTTTGCTGCACAGGCCAAAGAACTGGAAATGGAGGTTTTGCTGGAAATACACACGCCGGAACAAATTGACAAATACACCACAGATATAGATCTCATCGGGGTCAACAATCGCAATTTGAAAACCTTTGAAGTAAGTGCAGCCCATTCGATCAATCTTATTTCGGCTTTGCCGGAAGCACCTGTAAAAGTAGCAGAGAGTGGACTTAGCGATGTGGCAACGATCCACCAACTTTATGAGATAGGGTATCGAGGTTTCCTGATCGGCGAATGGTTTATGCGACAGGAGGATCCGGGTAAGGCTTGTGGAGCACTGATCGAACATTTGATAGAACTCAGAAACGGAAAATAAAGAAATATGCTGGCAGGAAAATGGCAAGTGAAGGTATGCGGGATGCGAGTGCCCAAACAGATTCAAGCATTAGTGACCTTACCGGTGGATTGGATGGGCATCATTTTGGTGCCGGAGTCTCCCCGCTTTGCGGGAAAAGAAAAAAAACTGGGAGATTGGTTGCTAAACCACCAGGATCTGTTTGGGCGGATCAAAAAAACCGGAGTTTTTGTCAATGAACCCCTGGAAAATGTGTTGCACGCAGTACAGGATTACGGATTGGATGCCGTACAACTTCATGGCGATGAGTCCGCTGCCTATTGTCGGGAGTTGTTGACGCTTTGTGAAGTGGCCCGATTGCCAAAACCTGTATTGCTCAAGGCAATTGGCATTGCTAAATCTTCAGATTTGCCGCTACCTGCTGATCCTTTGCAGGAAATAATTGATTATTGGTTATTTGACACCAAAGGGCCTGCCAGAGGGGGCAATGGAATTCGATTTGACTGGTCTGTTCTCGAAAATTATCGAGATGGAAAACCATTTTTTCTCAGTGGGGGCATTGGTCCGGAGAGTATTGAAGCTTTGCTGGGTTTCAACCACCCGCTGATGCATGGAATAGACATCAACAGCCGTTTTGAGACGGCAGCAGGTATAAAAGACATCACCTTGATTCAAAGCTTCCTGGAGGAGCTAAACAACAAAATGCTGGATTTATGACAAAATTATCCTTTCCAATTGAAGTGGATGAGCATGGCTATTATGGCGAATTTGGCGGAGCTTTTATCCCCGAGATGCTTTACCCCAATGTGCAGGAGTTGCGCCAAAACTATCTGCAGATCATGGCGGATCCCGCTTTTAAATCAAAGTTTGACAAGCTTTTGAAGGACTTTGTGGGTCGTCCCTCGCCCTTGTATTTTGCCGAAAGGCTGTCTGAGCAATATGGTGCCCGCATTTATCTGAAGCGGGAAGACTTGAACCATACCGGTGCACATAAGATCAACAATACCATCGGGCAGATTCTACTGGCCAAGGCTTTGGGGAAGACTCGCATTATTGCTGAGACGGGTGCCGGCCAGCATGGTGTTGCAACGGCTACTGTTTGTGCGTTGATGGACATGCCCTGCATTGTTTACATGGGGGAGGTGGATATAGCCCGTCAGGCTCCCAATGTGGCTCGCATGCGCATGCTTGGGGCAGAGGTCAGACCGGCTACCAGTGGCAGTAAAACGCTCAAGGATGCCACGAATGAGGCCATACGGGACTGGATCAACAATCCCAAAGATACGCATTATATCATTGGTTCTGTTGTAGGCCCTCATCCTTATCCCGATATGGTAGCACGCTTTCAGGCGGTGATCAGCGAAGAGATGTTGTGGCAGTTGGAGGAAGCTACAGGTAGTCCCGACCCTGATGTTATTATAGCCTGTGTGGGTGGTGGGAGCAATGCAGCCGGAACTTATT
>JALQTV010000375.1 GCA_023268675.1 Saprospiraceae bacterium
TCTCCGCTATATGTGGTGGACGGTGCATTTTTTGACAATATCAACTTCCTGAACCCTAATGAAATTGCCAGTATCTCCGTATTGAAGGATGCCTCTGCAGCTGCTATTTATGGCGTAAGAGCTGCCAATGGTGTGGTGATCATCGAAACGAAGTCCGGTGCTCCAAAACAAAAAGCACAAATTGAATACGATGGCTACAAGGGCACTCAGGTAGCTCAGAATGTGCTTAAAATGGCCAATGCCGAACAGTTTACCACTTTCATTCTGGAAACAGGTTCGGAAGCGGATGCCAGCTACATCGACAATGCGATGCAACGCTATGGTCGAAGCCGCATCAATCCAAATATTCCGGATGTGAATACCGATTGGTACCGTGAAGTTTTGCGCGAAGCGCCCATAGAAAACCACAGTCTTAGTATTCGTGGAGGCAGTGAGGCAGCCACTTATGCTGTTTCAGCCAACTATTTCCGCCAGGAAGGTATTCTAGATATGAAAAATGAATACGAGCGTTTCAACCTGCGCACCAAAGTAGATTATCAGGCGACCGATTGGTTGAAAGTAGGAGGGAATGTACTGGTAAGTAATGCTACCGCCTACACTCCGGATAACGGGGCTTTCTTCAGAGCTTACTTCGCCGTGCCAATTTTGCCGGTGTACGACGATCTGAATACTGTTGCTACTCCAATCAACCTGGCAAATGCACAGGATCTTGGATACCGTGGTGGGCAAAACCCATTGTCAGCTACCTTGTTTTCGGAAAACAGAAACAAGTCGCGAAACATAGTGGCAAACTTCTTCGCCGAGGTGGAATTGATCCCCAATACGCTGAAGTTCCGTACAGCATATAACCACAACTTTGTTTCAGGGACGAGCAGAGGAGTTTACCTGCCCTATTATTTCGGCAACGGATTCCAGAGAGCCAACTCCTCTATCAACCGCTCAACGACTGCGATCTCAAACCAGATCATAGACAACACCCTGACTTTCGATAAAACCTTCAATTCCAATCACAACCTTCAGGTACTGGCAGGACATTCCTACCGTGATGAGGCCTGGGAATCTTTGCGCGCTCAGGGCTTGGATTTTCCATACGAACAAACTACCGCTTGGTACATTGATCAGGCAGAGACCATTCCTGTGGATGGAGTAGGTGATGCAGCCAGCAGAAGGTACGGCATTTCGTACTTTTCCAGATTGGCCTACAACTACAAGCACAAATACCTGATCTATGGTACTTTCCGTGCAGATGCTACCAACAAATACCAGGAAAAATGGGGCTATTTCCCTACTATCGGTGCCGGTTGGGTAGTATCCGAAGAAAATTTCTTCAACATTCCGGGAGTAGATTACCTGAAAGTAAGAGGATCCTGGGGTGAATTGGGTAATGATAAAATCGCTGCAAGTGACGGAGCACTTACTACCAGTGTGCTTTCTACCGCCATCAATGATGTATTGGTAAGTGGAACAAAAGTTTCCAGTGCTTTTTCAGCCCTTCGCTGGGAAACGGTGGAAGAAACCAACGTGGGTTTCAGTTCCTATTTGTTTGACGAGCGCCTGAGCGTGGAGTTTGATTACTACATCCGCGATACCAAGGATGCGGTTATTCCTGTCAATATTCCGGCCGTTGGTGGAACCATCCGCAGAAATGTGGGGATCATCCGCAATTCAGGGGTGGAGATCAGCGCAGGATGGAATAGCAGAAGAGACAAGGATTTCTGGTATGCACTAAGTGGCAATATCGCTACTCTGAACAATGAGGTAATTGACCTTTACGGACAGCCTCATATCGATGGAGGTACTGCAGAATTCCGCCAACGTTCTATAGTAGGTAGTCCGGTGTTGGCTTTCTTCGGAAGAGAGGTTGTGGGTGTTTACCAAAACCAGGCAGAAATTGATGCCGATCCGGTCGCAGTAGCCAATGGTTTGGAACCCGGTGACTTGAAATACAAAGACCAGAACGGAGATGGAATAGTCGATGACGACGACAGAGTGGTATTGGGTTCTTACCTGCCCAAGTTGAGTTATGGTGGTTCTATTGCCATGGGTTATAAGAACTTCGACTTGTCATTGAATATTTTCGGTCAGTCCGGCAACAAAATCCTCAACCGCAAGCGTGGGGAAGTGATCTTTACCAATGATACCAACATTGACGCAGATCTGGCAGTCAACAGATGGCATGGTCAGGGGACCAGCGACAAATATCCTTCCGCAGCTGGTGTCAGAAAGGGATGGAACCAGAAATTGAGTGATTATTTCATCGAGGATGGTTCGTTTTTCCGCTTGCAGAATGTTCAGCTGGGCTATACCCTTAGAGGAACGGCAGTAGGCGTAGCCGGTTTCCCGGACATTCGTTTCAACTTCACAGCTGATCGTCCTTTTACCTATTTTACTTACAATGGTTTCAACCCGGAAGTGGCAGATGGTATCGACAGACAAACTTATCCGATTCCTGCTGTTTACACCTTTGGTGCCAATGTAAAATTTTAAGTAACCCTAAAGGATTTTAATTATGACACATAATCGAATTCATTTTTACAAGGGAGTTTTTTTCGCAGCGCTGACGTTGCTAGCCGGCTCCTGCACAGATGTGCTGGATGAACTTCCGGAAAATACCGTTATTACAGC
>JALQTV010000376.1 GCA_023268675.1 Saprospiraceae bacterium
TACAGGAAAGACCTCTTTGTTGCAGGCCGGTCTATTCCCAATGCTGCATGAACATGGATTGCATCCGGTCAAATTGCGTCTGAACGATCCCACGCGATCTATCAGCCGACAGGTATGGGAGCAGTTCAACGAGGGCGAGTACCTGCCGCTGGATACGCCGGACGATCTTTCGCTATTGGAATATTGCAGACGCTTTGATTACACAGAAAGGGGTAAAACCCTGGCTCCTCTGTTATTGCTGGATCAGTTTGAAGCATTGTTTGCGCGCTACGGCGAAAAGCCGGAAGCACTTGAACAGTTTATCGAACAACTGAACGAGTTACGGAGCGACCCTTCTTCCGGATTTTCAGATGGGTTTCGGGGAGCAGCGCGGGTAGTGATCTCACTTCGCTCGGATTATTTATTTCTGTTGGATCGGATACCTCCGAATCTCCCATCTATCTTGCGCTGCCGATACGAACTTGGTCCACTGAACATTGACAATGCCATCAAAGCAATAAGCTCCCCGGCTGCCCAAGAGGGTGATTTTGTTTCTCCGCCTTTTTCTTTTAACGAAAAAGCCCTTAAAATCATCCTGGAGGGGCTGAGTGACCGCAGCGAAACAGGGGAAAATAGCAAAGAAGTAGAAGCGTATTTACTTCAGTTGTTTTGTCAGCAAATGGAGCGCCGTTTGATTAGAGAAGGTAAAGCCAAAGGGTTTGAAGTTACTTCAGAATACCTGGGGGGTAAAAAGGGGATAGATGAAATACTGGATAATTTCTATGGTGATGCATTTGCATTGTTTGAAGGTGTTTCCGAACGGAGTGAAGGGCAGCGATTGGCAAAACAGGAACGCCTGGCAGCATTGGTAGCAGAAGAAAAGCGGGTTGTTGCAGAGCGGCCAGAGGATAAACAAAAGAAGATGGAGCAACAGTTAAGTGAAGCAAATAAAATAGCGGCAACGGCGGTAGAGGCCTTGTTACCCCAAATTCGGTGGGATATTCTGTGCCTGGATTATGCGGCAGCGCTTGAAAAGATTAAAGGTGCTGTATCGCTTGCTGTAATGAAAGACAGTCTGGCTTATGAAAGCATGGAAGTGGCTTATTTTTTTCATGCCAGCAATTCTGAGGAGCAGTTGGCAAGTGAAGCCTACGATCTGGCCGCCGAACTCCTGGACAAAGAACTATTGAAAGGCAGTATGGATTTTGAACAATTGGATAGTGAGAGAGCGCAGTTTTTGAAAGAAAGGTATTTTGGGAAGATGGTTTTGCTTGAGGGGGGTACTTTTTTGATGCAGGGGGAAAAATATGGAGGTGAGTATGACGCATACCAAGCTACAGTAGATGATTTTGAGCTTTCTATGACACAAACGACGGTGTGGCAATACAATTTATTTTGTGTAGCAAATGGACGCCCCGTGGGGAGGTATATCAGCTCCGATGGCACAACACTGGATGAATTAATCTACTCTCCCCCCTGGGATTGGAGAGGGAATCATCCCATGATGAATGTTTCGTGGTACGACGCTGTAATGTATGCCAATTGGTTGAGTGGTCAGTGGGGAAGAAACCAATATTACCGGATCTCAACGGAAATTGACCCTTTAAACAAAAATGAATTTGATGATTATTTGTGGAAAGTTATTCCGAATTTCGAATCCAACGGTTTTCGCTTACCTACTGAATTGGAGTGGGAATTTGCTGCGAAGGGAGGTATTAGGCAGGAGACTTATAAATATAGTGGCAGCAATGTTTTGGATGAGGTGGGTTGGTATAGAGGTAATTCGAACGATCAGGCCCAGCCTGTTGGGATGAAAAAAGCAAATGGTGCAGGGATATATGACATGAGTGGGAATGTGTGGGAATGGTGCTACGATTGGCATGGTGATCTGCCTTCAAAAACCAGCTTAGGGCCTATTAAGGGCTCGCTTCGGGTGCAACGTGGCGGCAATTGGTGCTTTGGTGAGGGGTTCTGTGAGGTATCGGATCGTACCAGTGCCGATCCGGATGCCCGTAGCTACTTCATGGGCTTCCGCCTGGCTTGCAACCCATCGCTTCACAATGGGAAAAGCCGGATGGCTACCAATGAACAGGCGCTGTACACCGGACTCTATGTAGTACAAGACGAATAGCCAACTCATTCCCGCCACCGGTAGCTCGCCTTGGACAGGTGATGTGATGGTTCCGGTGGTTGCTTTTTAAGGTGAATGTGGTCGGGTTTTGATAGAACCAAGGATCCACAGATTTTCACGGATTTAGTAGGATTTTCACGGATGGGTTGTTTGAGATTTGGCCAAGTATTGCCATAGTTAGACAGCTTTAGACAAAAAATTGATTATCAGATTTTAATGCTGCATCTTGGGGGTTATGAGTAAGAAAAAAATTCATGACGCCCTGTTGAAGCGGATGTTGGAGGAACCGGGATTTCCGGAGGCCTTTTTTGATGCCTTTTTGCCAAAAGCCCTGACCCGTCATTTTCACTGGGAGAGTTTGCGCATGTCCAAATCTAGTTTTGTGGACGAAGAACTTCGCCAGCACTTTTCGGATGCTTTTTTCGAAGTGGAGCTGAAGTTATCCTCCGGAAAAGAACGTTTGGAGCTTGCCTTGTTGGTCGAACATAAGAGCCATCCGGAT
>JALQTV010000377.1 GCA_023268675.1 Saprospiraceae bacterium
ATAGTCATCTTCGTTGGGATCCGCAAAAAGCGGGTCTTCACGGGTACCATTGATACAATCCAAACAAATTTTTTCGAAGAAATCCTGGTACAGGCCTTCTTGTTCGGTCAGCAATTCGTCTGCTTTGACAATGCAGTTTTCCATGCGCAACTGGAACAAGGCAGGTGTTTGTCCACCCGAAATGTCCAGCAGATCCAGTTCGTCTTTTCGGGTGCCGAAGATGATGCAATTCCGGAAGGTAGCATTCAGCGGCCGGTAAGCGAGTTCGTTGCAAGTGAGGGGATTGTCGTAGCAGAGGAAGTTGCTCAGGCTAACGGCACTGGCATCTACGCCATAACTGGCAAAAGTGCAGTAATTAAACTGGTAGGTACCTCCCAGAATGGTTTGAAAAGAGGTAGAGTAGTTGTTGTAAATCAGGCAGTTGTTTGCAGTGATATTGCCATGGTAGCCAATCAGGCCACTTCCTACGGTATTGTAAATTTGGGTATTGTTGAGCTGAACTTGTGCCAGCGAGTCGACAATGATCCCGTAAATAGAGTTTTTGATGGTGGCGTAGCGAATGCTGTTGTTTTTACTGCCCCGCCCTAGCCTTATGCCGTACCACTGCCCGGGTTCGTCGCTGAAAGCAGGCTCAAGACGGTCTCCCTGTATGACTACCGGGTTTTCTGCCGTGCCTTCAATTTTCAGACTTCCCTTTTCAAAGGTCCATAAGATCCCGTCGTTAAAGGCGCCGAATAAATCGTTGCGGGCTATGCCTCCATGGACATAAATGCGCGTTCCCGCCGGAATTTTCAGTGTACAGCTGTCAATGAACAGCTCCCCAAAGAGTACGTAAGGCTTGGGATCGTCCCAGACAACTTCAGACAGATCGCAGCTTAACAGCACCGGAACTCCTTTGTTGAAGCGACTTGGCATGTAGTTGGCGTTTTGACCCCAGGCTTCCAGATAGACAAGCTGGTTGTTGCCGTTCAAGGTAAACGAGATCTGGTCCTCGACGACAAAAGGGCTGACTGAAACGGGCTGGTTGGGGTCCACTGTGACTTCCAGAAAGATATAAATGGAATCGTTGGGAAGGATTTCCACGTCTTGTACTTCATTACCGGGTATGCCATCTACGTTCATGCGGAAAAAAGAACTGCCTCCCGGCGCCAGTGCTATGTTTGAAACAAGCAGGGGCTGATCGTAGTTGTTGTACACTTTCAGGTACCGTGTAGCTGATCCTCGTTCTGTAAAAACGGTATCAAATCGAAGGGTGTCCACGGAAAAGGTCAACTGCGCATCTCCAGACTGAAGATAAGGCTGATCTTTTTCACAGGCACCAAATGCCAGTCCCAAAAGAACCATCAATCCCAAAAAACCCAGGTATTTCATTTGTCTTTGCTTTGTTTCCATTATGCTTCAAACGACAAGATACGATTTGTATTTTTAATGGCATTTTGAAGCACTAAGATTTAAAAATCGGGTACTTTTGCAGCACATATCTGGCAAGCGCTTTTTTGGCGAAGCCATCATCTTTTAAGCTCAAAAATAATACCTGCTACCTTGAATAAGCCCACAATAGATGTTATTATCCCCGCTTTTAATGAAGCAGCTTCTATAAGCCATGTGCTTAGAGACATTCCCCGTGACAGAGTCCGGGAAATCATCGTTTGCGACAATGGAAGTACAGATGATACAGCCTCTGTTGCTGCAGCCGGGGGAGCTACGGTACTGTATGAGGGTCAAAAGGGCTACGGAAGTGCCTGTCTGAAAGGAATAGCGTACTTGTTGGCCAAACCTGCGGATCAACAACCGAATATCCTGGTATTTCTGGATGGCGATTACTCGGATCATCCGGAAGAACTGGGCAGGGTGGTGCAACCTATTATCGATTCGGATGTTGACCTGGTGATCGGTTCCAGGGCACTGGGAGACAAAGAACAGGGAGCCATGCAGCCTCAACAAATTTTCGGCAATTGGCTGGCTACAACGCTGATTCGCTGGCTTTATGGGTACCATTTTACGGATCTTGGGCCTTTTCGCGCCATAAAATTTGAGCGTTTGCAAGCACTCAATATGCAGGACAGGAACTTTGGCTGGACAGTAGAGATGCAAGTCAAAGCTGCTAAACAGAAGTTTGTTTGCCGGGAAGTGCCGGTGACCTACCGAAGGAGAATAGGGGTGTCAAAGGTATCAGGGACAATCAGAGGGACCATCGGCGCAGGATACAAGATTCTCTGGACCATCTTCAAATTGTTGTAAGGAGCACTTCCGGGCCACTTATTTTGATCATCAAACCATTTGTTATGTCCTTTTGGGCGATCACCATATTGGGAATTTATGCCTTTGCACTTTTTTATATTACGGTGTATTGTGTGATACAGTTCGACCTGTTGTTTCATTACTTGAAGCAGCGTGCCGCTCCAAATGTTGTTTTGCCGAATATCCTGCCGATAGACGAACTGCCTTTTGTCACTGTACAGTTGCCCGTTTACAACGAAAAATATGTAGTCGAAAGGTTGATCGATGCAGTAGCGGTCTTTGATTACCCCCGCGATCGTTTCGAAATTCACATACTGGATGATTCTACCGATGAGACCAGGGGCTTGATAGCGGCCAAGGTGCT
>JALQTV010000378.1 GCA_023268675.1 Saprospiraceae bacterium
TTCTTGCCCCACACCGCCAAGCCCTCCTCGTCAAGCCCGGTAAATAAAATGGTAGCTGCTACTTCATTTTCCCAGTCGCGGCCACGCTCTGTTCTTAGTTTCCAGGAAGCGTTGCCGGTATGGATTTCCAACCAGGGACTTTCATAAGTCCAGCTTCCGCTGATGGCCCCCGTGACACTTCCTCCTTCTTCGAGGCTGATGTTCACAGCATCGACGAAATCAGGAAACACCTGAGTATCTGCATAGCCGGGCACCGTGTTGTAATCAAAGTGTATCAACTCCCAATTGCCGGTCAGCTCTGTTGCTGTCACTTCTGTCTCTTCTTCTGTCGCAAAGCGTTGGGAACTTGCGAGCGGCCATCCATCTTCTGTCCAGAAAAGTTGCCTGATGTGCATGACCATGTAGTAGGGATTGACTCCGGGTCTGCCCTGGTGGCCAATATAAAAATGGCCGTCTTTCTCAAAAACACCGGGATGTGAAACCCCCTGCCAGCCGCTATGGCCCTGAAAGCGATAGGGAGCAATGATCATGGGGAAGTTTTCTGCTTCTTCGTTCAGGTTGTTGCCATGAATGTCAAAAAAAGGACCGGTAGCACTCTCCGAGCGCCCTACCCTGACATTGTATTTGGTTTCCAGCCAATCATAGGACAAAAACAGGTAGTATTTGTCAAATTCCGCATTGTAAATGATTTCTGCACCCTCCAGGTTTCCGTTGATGCTGTTGCCGGTAAAACCGCGTTGAGCTACCCGCACCCCTTTGTCTTCTGTGCGCATCGCCTGCCCTGTTTCCGGGTTGAGTTCCAACTTGTATATGCCATCCCAGGCCGAACCGTAATACATCCAGTGAGCACCGCTTTTGTCAACTACCACCGTAGGATCTATGGCATTGGTCTGCCTGGAATTGTTGTTCAAAGAAGTAACCACCAGTCCCTTTTCTCTGAAAGGTCCTTTAGGGCTGCTGGAAGTGGCCAGACCAATGGCACTCAACCTCGGTGACGGAGAAGAATGGGAATAGTACAACCGGTACTCGTCACCTGCTTTGAGCACATAGGGCGCCCAAATCCCCTCAAAAGGTTCTCCCCCTTTGCTTCGGATAAAACTGGAACTGGCAATGGGCAAACCCGGAAAAGCCCAGCCTACAAATTCCCATTCTACCAGATTGATGCTTCTCCTGATCTGCACTCCAGGTCTGATGGCATGGCCAAATGCCACGTCTGTATTGTAGCAATAAACAAACTTGTCTGTAACCACATAGGCCGGATCATGGACATTGTAATGTGCCCACTGTCCTGTAAGATCAGGAGAGGCCACCTGTCCGTAAGTATCCGAAAAAGCCGAAAAGTCAACCGGCCCTTCATCGAGCGTGGTTTCATCTACTACGGGATCCGGCGGGGTAATCACTGTACCCGGATCTTCAGGCACTTCCGGAATCTCTTTTTTACATGCTCCGACAATAAAGACCGTACATGCCAGAAGGATGTTTTTTGTGTTCATTCCTGCTATCATTTTCGGCTAAAATTTAATTTCCTGGTTTCTTTTCCCTGCCCGTCATAAAAGGTTGCTGACATTGCCCGAGGGCTCAATCGCAGCTTTTTTGATTGCTGAGACAGGTACCCGCTGCCATAATCACAGCTTATTTTTTGGCGTGAGCCATCACGCATCTCTACCATCATCCGGACTTCCTCCTTTTCAAAAGCTACCCGAACTGCCTGTTTTTCAGCTGCCAGCGCAAAATTTTCAAGAATCCCTTTGTTGTTTGCCAGTAAAAACAGCCAACTGTCTTCGCCCCAGCCCATCCTTACAATTCCCCGCTGGTCGCCACGACCGTAAAAGCCGGAAGCTGCCGGGCTCAGAGGGGTGAATCGAAAACCGCCTTCGTTTAGCAATACCAGTCCACGGGAAGCGGCCTGAATGCCCCACACCACCTCTGTGTCGTATTCGTTGCCTGCTATCACAAGATCGAGCCATCCGTCGAGGTTGACATCTTCTGCAAGGCAGCCCTTGAGCGGTGCCAACTGAGCCATTCCGGGAAGGGGAATCCATTCAAAGGTCTCATCGCCATTGTTTTTGAGCAACATGCTGGTCGTTGTGGCACAAGACAGGGTATTCACCTGCTGCGCATCCAATGCTTTTAAAATATCTGCTGTACCCGAACGGGCATAAGTGTCGTACTTGAGAAAATCTTTACGGATCTGAGGCAACTGCTGAGCCAATACATCCAGGGAGGCCAGGGGATAATATTTCCCCTCTTCATAGTGGGAAAAGAGGGGATCTACCGATCCGTTTCCGTCAAAATCGGCATAGTGCAATTGCAAGGGGTGGCTTTCGCTGATGTCCAGCCAGGTATTTTCTCCGGCATTGCCCAAAACGTAGTCCGTGTCGCCGTCGTTGTCAAAATCAGCTGCGGTGATCGACTGCCACATGCCCTGGCTAGCGGCCAAACCGGCAGTTTCTGTGATTTCTGTAAACCCGGAACCCTCATTTTTGAACAATCTGACCGACATAAACTCTCCTGCCAGCATCAGATCGGGTTGCTTGTCGTCATTGAAATCGGTCCATACAGCTGCCGTAAGCATCCCAGGAAAT
>JALQTV010000379.1 GCA_023268675.1 Saprospiraceae bacterium
GAACGGATGAAATGGGGTCGCGACCTTCCAACAGGGCCACAATTCCATGGCCTGCTACTCCTGACTGAAAAGGAATGCCCCATTCGTGCAATTTTTTGCCGATAAAATCAGCTGTTTCTTTTTCTTCAAAGGAGAGTTCGGGATGGCGATGCAGGTGCCGTCTGATATCGATCACTTCCCGATGCAGCGAGTGGGCAAGTTCCTTTATCTTTTCCTGTAGCATGTCTTTTTTTACCAAAGGTAGGCAATGCCCGGCAATCATTCACGGCCTTCACGCCTGTAACGGTTTTGGAAAAAGCGATAAGCCAGCAACCCCGAAGCCAGAATAATCAACCCAGCAATCGCTTGTACGGGCCTTTCTAACAGGGTATTCCCCACAAATGCCAGCGTAATGGCAACAAAAATACCCGGTATGACAGGGTATCCTATCACCTTGTAGGGCCTTTCCCGCATAGGTTGCTTTTTGCGCAGCACAAACAAGCTGATGCCGGCCAGACACATAAAGACAATATCCATAAACGTCACGTAGGTAATCAAATTTTCGAAAGTACCCCAGAAAAGCAGCAACAATACAGCCCATACTGCCTGGGCAATCATGGCATTGGCAGGCGTGCGGTATTTGGGATGCACCTTTGCCAATTGGCTGAAAAATATCCCGTCTTCCGCCATGGCGAAATAGATCCTCGGGGCTGACATGGTATAAATCCCAATGGTTCCGAGTATGGAAATACTGATTGCTATGGTAACCATTTTTCCGCCAGAGGCGAAAACCGAACCAATGGCATCTCCTGCCACCCTTACTGTCTGACTGATTTCCGGCAGCGGCAACAAAAGCATATAGGCAATATTGACCATTACGTAGGCAGCTGTAACAATCAAGGCTCCCAAAACCATCGCCCGCGGAACCGTCTTCTGCGCGTTTTTGGCTTCGCCGGCCACATAAGAAGCGTGATGCCAGCCCCCAAAAGACCAGAGTACTCCAATCAGAGCTACCAGCAAAGCACTGAACAGGTTGTCAGGCACTCCGCTGCTGTAATCAAAATTGAGCGATACTTCTGCGGGTTCGTAAAAAACAAATCCCACAATTATGATGGCAACAATTGCCAGTAATTTCAAACTGGTAAACAAGCCCGCGAATACCTGACTGGCATTTACCCCCAGTACATTGAAAAGGGTCAGACCCAGAATGACTCCTATCGCAATCAATTTTTTGCCGCCGGCATCCAGGGGAAAGAAAAAAGTAAGGTACTCTGCCAAAGCTACTCCCAATGCTGCCAATGCCCCTGTATTGATGATCAGTAAGATCACCCAGCCGTACAAAAAGCCCGTGCGGCGACCAAAAGATGCTTTCAGAAAAACATACACCCCACCAGAGCTGGGAAACATCGCGCCCAATTCGGCAAAGGTCAGCGCCCCAGTCAAAGAAATCAGACCCCCAATTACCCAAACCAGAATCACATAAAAATGGTGGGGTACTGCCTGGACGATCTCATAAGGGGTCACAAAAATGCCGGAACCTATACAGCTTCCTACTGCAATCATCGTCAGACCAAAAACATTTAATTTCTTCTGTAAGCGGGTCATATTCTCCTTTTTTGGCGACAGCCCGTATGGGCTGCCCTGGTATTATGGACATCTGTCAGAACTATCTTTTTGAAAAATTACTTGTAATTTAAATTAATATTCGGCAATTTCTGTGTCAGAAAGTGAGTTGGCCGTCAAATCGAATCGGAAATGAAGAGAACAAGGTTCTTGCTTTTAGGCTTTTGTTTGCTTGCAGGGTCGCTGAAGGGGCAACGCATGGCCAATACTGACCTCGTCGTCAGGAAAGGCGCAACTAAATTTGAAATCCCCTTCGATTACGTCAATGACTTTATTTTGGTAGATGTGCTCTTCAATGATGTTTTTCCCCTGAAATTTATTTTTGATACCGGAGCAGAACATACCATCCTCACCAAAAGAGAAATCACTGACATCCTGCAGGTCAATTATCGTCGCACTTTCACCCTGATAGGAGCAGACCTCCAAACAGAATTGTACGCCTACCTGGCCCAGGGGGTCAAGATGCAACTCAACAACCTGAGAGCAGTCAATCGCTCCATCCTGGTACTGGCAGAGGACTACTTCAAATTTGACGAAATCTCCGGTATCAAGGTGCATGGTATCCTCGGAGCAGACTTTTTCCGACGCTTTGTCGTGGAAATCGATTATTCCAGAAAGCGCATCCTGCTCCACGACCCGTCAAAATTTGACAAACCCAAAAAATTTGAAACCCTCCCGGCCGAAATTCACAGAAGTAAGGTCTATGCCAATTTTGGGGTAACCCTCCAAAATGACACTACGCTACCTACCAAATTGCTCATAGATTCAGGGGCCAGTCTTGCCCTGCTCTTGTACACTTCTACTCACCCCAAACTCATCCTGCCCGAACAGGTGATCCGCAGCAATATAGGAATAGGCCTGGGTGGATATCTCGAAGGTTTTTTGGGGCGGGTAGGTGAACTCGAAGTGGCTGGAACACCCCTGGGAGGAGTGGTCACCAATTTTCAGGATATCAGTTCTTTGGCCATCGATAGCAATTTCTT
>JALQTV010000037.1 GCA_023268675.1 Saprospiraceae bacterium
AACTCCCACAACAGCGGAATCGGTCTCTACAAAAGTCTCGATGCCGGAAAAACCTGGAAATACATGGGCCTGAAAGGTACCAAAACCATACACCGAATCATCATACACCCCAACAATCCTGATGTAGTTTTCGTTGGTGCCATGGGCTCCATCTGGGGCAACAACGAGGAAAGAGGAGTGTACAAAACCACTGACGGAGGAGCAACCTGGGAAAAAGTGCTGTACGTCAATGACGGTACCGGTTGTGCCGATTTGGTAATAGATCCTCAAAACCCCAACAAACTCATCGCTGCCATGTGGGAGTATGGCCGCAAACCATGGACCTTCAACTCCGGCGGACCGGGATCAGGCATTTACATCACCCTTGATGGCGGAAAGACCTGGGAAAAAAGCAGTTCAGAAGACGGATTGCCCGAGGGCGACCTGGGACGTGTGGGACTGGCAATTGCCCCCTCCAAACCCAGTGTAGTCTATGCCATCGTTGAAGCCAAAAAAAATGCCTTCTACCGATCTACTGATGGCGGAGCCAGCTGGACCATGATGAATGACAAGGACGAAATCGGCAATCGCCCCTTTTATTACTTCGATATTTTTGTAGATCCGCTCAACGAGAACCGCGTGTACAGCATCCACTCAGGCATGAGCAAATCGGAAGACGGCGGAAAATCCTTCCAAAATTTCGGCGACCGAAGCATACATCCCGATCACCATGCTTTCTGGATTCACCCGCAAAACCCCAACTTCATCATTGAAGGAAACGACGGTGGGCTTTATTTCACCAAAGACGGAGGAGAAAATTGGACCTTCGCAGAAAACATCCCTGCGGGACAGTTTTATCACGTCAACTACGATATGAGTATTCCTTACAACATCGCCGGTGGCATGCAAGACAATGGTTCCTGGGTAGGGCCCAGCAGCGTGTGGCGCTCCGGCGGCATCCGCAATGCAGACTGGCAGGAAGTATATTTTGGTGACGGCTTTGACGTGAGTTTCCAACCCGACGATAGCCGCTATATTTACGCCATGTCACAGGGAGGTAATGTCGGTCGCGTAGATACCAAAACGGGACAAACGCAAAACATCAAGCCCATACACCCCGATGGAATTGACCTTCGCTTCAACTGGAACGCCGCTTTTGCCCAAAACCCCTTCCACGCCAAGGGCATTTATTACGGCAGCCAATTTGTCCATAAAAGCATGGATCTGGGTCAGAGCTGGGAGATCATCTCTCCGGACCTGACTACCAATGATCCGGAAAAGCAAAAACAAAACGTAAGTGGCGGTCTGACCATAGATAATACACAGGCAGAAAACCACACGACCATTCTTGCCATAGAACCCAGCCCTGCAGATGAAAACGTCATCTGGGTTGGTACCGATGATGGCAACCTGCAACTTACCAAAGACGGCGGCCAAAACTGGACCAATCTCGCTTCCAAACTTCCGGGAGTGAAAGCGGGCAGTTGGATTCCACAAATCGTGGCTTCCGCCAAAAATCCGGGAGAAGCTTTCATCATCGTCAATGATTACCGACGCAATGACTTCCGCCCCATGGCCTTCCATACAAGCAACTATGGCGCATCTTTTACCAGCATCATCAACCCCGATCAGGTAGATTGCTTTACCCTCTCCATCGTACAGGATCCTGAAGTAGAAGACATCCTCTGGCTGGGAACCGACTGTGGACTCTATCTGTCTATCGACAAAGGCAAAAACTGGACAAAATGGACCAATGGCTACCCATCCGTAGCTACCGCTGACCTGAAAATACACTCCAGAGACCATGACCTCATCATCGCTACCTTTGGGCGCTCCTTCTGGATCCTCGATGATATCAGACCTATCCGCGAAGTAGCTGCCAGCAAGGGCAAAGTGCTGGAAGAACCCTTCCGCGTATTTGCAGCACCTGACGCTTACCTGGCAGAAAGTCGCTCCTACGAGGGTACCCGCTTTATTGGCCATGCCATCTACGATGCAGACAACAAATCTGCTGATGCACAGATCAGCGTATGGTACAAACCTTCCGACAAAGACAAAAAAGCGGATGAAGCACCACAGGAACAGAGCATGGGCTGGGGAGGCAGAGGAAATTGGGGCGGCAGCAGAGGCAAATACAATGTCAAAGTTCAAGTGGAAGACATGTCCGGCACTACCATCAGAACCTTCACCTCACGCATTGACGAAGGGCTCAATAAAGTTACCTGGAGACTGGAAATGGACGGCGTCAATTTCCCAAGTTATCAGGACCCAAGGCCCGGCAGCAGCCTGCCCGGTGGTGCTTCCGTTTTGCCGGGAACTTACAAACTCATCTTCAGCATTGACGGACACAAAGACTCTACCATGGTGACTGTCCACACAGATCCAAGAATCAACGTATCCAGATCAGACCTGGAAGCCCAGCAAGCTGCCTATCAGGAATTCTCCAAAGTTGTAGCAACTGCAAGCAAAGGATTCGATCAGCTCAAACAAGCAAAAAAGACCATCTCACTGGTCAATCAGGCGATCAGACAGGCAGATACTGACCTGAGTGAAGATGATAAAAAAGAGTTGTCCAAACTGGGTAAAACCCTGGAAGGAAAAATCACCGAACTACAAAATTTGTACATGGACCCTCCGGGACAAAAAGGCATCGTCCGTACTTCCGGACTGCTTTCAGGTACCCTTAGGACAGCCTGGTCTTACCTACGCTCCTCTACAGGAGCACCCGGACAATCCGCACAGATTGCCATGAAACAAGCCAAAGAGCAATTGGCTGACACCATAGGACAGATCAATGACTTCTTTGCAGGAGAGTTCAAAGCTTATACCGACAAAGTCCAGGCTACCAAATTTACCCTGGCTAAGGCCGTTGAACCCATTTCAGTGAACTAGAAGCTATTTCTTCCCCACTGAAAAAAGAGCGGCTGCCTCATATAGAAGCAGCCGCTTTTCCTTTTTCGCGAAGCGGAAAACCCCAATACCTGCAGATAGATTTTCTTATACCGGAACCAAAGCACTTCCTATCCTGTTTACATGCTTTGTTGTTTATTAACCAAACCCCTTTATATGACAGATACCCTGATCCAAGGTTTCCAATCACGTACTCTTTCCAACGGCCTTACCCTGCTTATGGGCGTCAACAAACTGGCTCCGAGAATATACACGCACATCGTAGTCAAAGCAGGTGCCAAAAACGATCCTCCCGGACTGGCGGGGTTGGCACACTACATGGAACACATGCTGTTTAAAGGCAGTGACAAAATAGGAACCCTGGACTGGGAAAAGGAGTCAGCTCTGCTGGCAGAAATTTCTGATTTGTTTGAACAACACCGACATACCGACGACCCGGAGGAAAAAAAGGCCATCTACCAAAAAATAGATCACTTATCTTATGAGGCAGCAGGCTTGGTCGCTTCCAACGAGTACGACAAACTCCTGTCTGCAATAGGAGCCAGGCATACCAATGCCTACACGAGTTATGATCAAACGGTCTATATAAATGACATCCCTTCCAATGAGTTGGAACGTTGGATGCAACTCGAATCCGAGCGATTCCAATACATGGCACTTCGCTTGTTCCACACCGAACTGGAAACCGTGTACGAAGAATTCAACATGGCACAGGTAAGCGACCACCGCAAAGCTACCGCTGCCCTGCGAGAGCTGCTCTTCCCCGGCCATCCTTATGGCACTCAGACAGTAATTGGACCGGCAGAGCAGTTGAAAAACCCCTCCCAGCAGAAAATTCAAGAGTTTTTTAGCCGTTTTTACCGCCCCAACAACATGATCCTTATCCTTTCAGGAGATTTTGATCCCGATCAGGTAATGGCACTTGCAGAAAAGTACTTCGGTTCCTACCAGGCAGCCGAAATACCCGAAGGACCGGAAATTCCCGATACCGAGCTACCCGAAAACCAGACCCTTGAAATATTAGGCCAGGAATCGCCTTTTGTATACCTTTCCTGGAAAATTAACACCGATCAGGCCAACTCTATACGTTGGATTCCCCTACTGGAAAGCATCTTGCAGAACGACGAAACCGGACTGCTGGATCTCAACCTCAACAAACAGCAAAAAGTACTGCAAGCCAATGCCTTCTCCTGGGTTTTCCAGGACTATAGTGCCCTGGGCTTGTTCGGCATGCCCAAACAAGGTCAGTCGCTGGAAGAAGTCAAAGCGCTCCTCACCGAACAAGTAGAGGCCCTTCGAAAGGGAGAATTTGAGTCCTGGCTGCCACAGGCTGTCGCCAAAAATTTCAAATTACAACAACAGGCAGTCTTCTCCTCCAATCAGAGTCGGGTACAAATCATGACTTCTTACTTCTCTCGCGGACTCAGCTGGGAAGACTATATCCAAATCGCAGATTGGGTAGAACAGCTTGACAAAGATGCCATCATTGCATTTGCGCAAGAACACCTCGGCGAACCTCACGCCATTGTGTACAAAAAACAGGGAGAAGATCCCAACATCGTACGGGTAGCACAACCTCCTATTACTCCTGTTCCCATACAAAATGACCAATATTCTGAATTCGCCCGACAATTCCTTGCTCAGGAAGAAACCAGGCTTCAACCGGTATTCACCAATTACGAAGAAAGCATACATACCGAAGAACTGGCTGGCGGGGTGAAAATCCATCGGGTTTTCAACCCCGTCAATGACATCTTCAACCTGGAATTTATCATAGAAATCGGCAAAAACCACGATCTGGAACTGCCCATAGCCAGCCGATACCTGGAATACCTGGGTAGTGACAAACTGGCAGCAACAGCCGTGGCACAAGCCTTTTTCAAACTTGGATTGCAATTTGAGCTGAATGTAGGATACGAACGCACTTTTATCTCTTTGACAGGATTGGAGGAAAGCCTGGAAGCAGGACTTGAACTGCTTCAACACCTGCTCTTTTCCCTCAAACCGGATCAAAGAGCCTACGACAACCTCGTGGCGGATATCCTTACCCGAAGACAAAACAGCAAGCAGGATCGCAATACCATCCTCAAAAACGGGCTGTCGGCCTACGCAAAATACGGCGCAACTTCTCCGTTTACCAACCTGCTCTCCACTACAGAACTAGAGGCATTGGCTCCGGAACAACTCACGGAAAAAATCGCCGGCTTGTTTGAATATCCGCTCCAGGTGTACTACCATGGCAAAAAAAGACCAGATAGTTTCCTCGGATACCTACAGCCATTCCTGCGCAAAGCAGGACAAAAACCGCTGCCCCCTGTCAAAGTGTTTGCCAAAGCTTCTATCACCGAAAACGAGTTGTATTTCCTCGATTTTCCCATTGTACAAAATGAAGTGCTGATGCTGGGCAAAAGCACCGAAAAGTTCGACCTGGAAGCTTTCAAAGGCAAAAACCTTTACAATAGTTACTTTGGCACAGGATTATCCTCTATCGTATTCCAGGAAATACGCGAATCCAAAGGGCTAGCCTATTCCTCCTATGCCTATTTCAATTCTCCATTGAGACAGAAAGACCCGCACTACATTTCCGCCTATGTCGGTACCCAACCCGATAAGGTCGCCATAGCCATTCCTGCACTGACGCGCATCATACAGGACATTCCGATTAATCCCGATCAGATAAACCAGGCACGGCAATCTTTGCTGAAACAGCTGGAAAGTGATCGCATACCACCCGAAAAAATCTTCCTGGAGTACCTCGACATGAAAGATTTTGGTTTCAGCCACGATCTCAGACGCGACATCTATGATTGGCTCTCCACTGAAGATATTACAACTCAGTTGCAGCATTTTCACCACAACTACATTCGCAACCGGCCCTTCCGCATCATGGTAATGGGTGATCGCAAGACTACTGACATGGAGTACCTGCACACCCTCGGTAAGGTTACCGAAATTTCTCTGGAAGAAGTTTTTGGCTACTGATGCAGCAGCATCCACAACAAATCTTCCGGACAGCCGGTCCTTCCCCCCTGCACTCTATCGAAGTGCCGGGGGGAAAGGATATCACGCTGCTGCTCAAAAGAGAAGATCTGCTCTACCATCCATCGGCTCCGGAATTTTGTGGCAACAAATGGCGCAAACTCAAATACAACCTCTACGAGGCAGCTGATCTCGGCCACGAAACGCTGCTCACTTTTGGTGGAGCTTTCTCCAACCATATTGCAGCAGTAGCGGCTGCAGGACGACTCCTTGGCTTCCGGACCATAGGCCTCATCCGTGGAGAAGCCGATGCTGCCAACAACCCTACCCTGGCAAAAGCACAGGATTATGGCATGGAATTGCATTTTCTGACCCGTACAATGTACCGGGAAAAGAATGATCCTGCCTTTCGGCAAAAGCTAACACATCAATTTGGGGAGGTTTTCATCCTTCCTGAAGGGGGATCCAACGAGCTGGCACTCAAAGGATGTGAAGAGCTGGCAGATGAAATTGTGCTTCAATCCGGCACAAAACTACCGGATGTGGTATGTTGTGCTGCCGGTACCGGAGGAACGATGGCGGGGTTGATCAGGGGCTTCGGCGGAAAAACACACCTGATGGGCTTTCCCGCTCTCAAAGGTTCTTTCATGACCGCTGCCGTGCAGGATTTTTTGCCGCAGGCAGACCCCGGCAACTGGAGCATCAACAATGATTACCACTTTGGAGGCTATGCCAAACACAGCCCCCAACTTATCGAATTCATCCGAAAATTTCACCAACAACATCAGATACTACTGGATCCTGTGTATACCGGAAAAATGCTGTTTGGCGTTTTCAACCTCATCGAAAAAGGTCATTTTGCTGCCGGAAGCACCGTATTGGCCATACACAGCGGAGGCACCCAGGGAAATTCCGGCATGAACCTTCGCATGGGCGAAAAACTCCTGCCGGAATGAGCGTTCAATGGATCAGGGATTGATCTTGCCAAAGCGGCGACCATCAGAATATTTCACTACAAAAGCACCCGGGAATCCTAATTTCCGGATAGCGGGCAATTTTTCAAAAGCCTCTTCAGCATCAAAGAAAGCTCCAATCATCACGCGTGTGACCTTTGCCTTCACCAGGTATTCCGTCTCAACGCTGCCATGTGCTTTCAAATTCTGAAATTTCTTCAGCCCGGGATTGTAACGCGACTCTGCGCTAACCTGTATCTTGAAATAATCTCCCCTGTATCTCGGAGAACGAGTCTTGTAAGTAAGTTTGTCGTCCGGACCATAGCCCGATTCTGTATATTCCCTGCCTGCCGCATTCAAAAACTCATCGTCCACCTCTTTTGCGGGAGCAGGTTGTTCATCAAGAACAGGTGCCGAAACCGGATCTTCCGTTTCAGGCTGTTCTTCTTCCAGGAATACTGCCTCCCCATACACTACCCTTGAAGGATCATCGGTACTGAAGGCAAAATTTTGGAGTGAATAACCGGTTTTATAGCACTCGACCTTGTACTTTTGGTTGGGTTCTATGATAAACTCATACCTTCCGTCTTCAAATTGCTCGCTTCCCACCAGTCGCTCCATGCCTTCCATCACCTGATAGAGATCCACCTGCACATCCTCCAAAATATCGCCCTGTGTCTTATTGTACACAGCTCCCCTGAGAGCAAGCCGGCGGTTGAGGTTGTTGAATCGGAAAATATCTGTATTGGTTGTATTGGGTTTTTCTCCACCAAAAGGCCTGTTGGAAACGAGGTAGCCGCCGGTTTGGTTGACATCGGAGATAAAGCCAAAGTCATCAGCTGAAGAATTGTAGGGCATTCCGATATTTTCTACCATACTCCAGCTACTTGTCTGGCCTTTTGTCTGAAAAATATCGAAGCCTCCTATGCTGATATGGCCGGTAGAAGAAAAGTACAATGTTTCTTTCTCTGTATCGTAGAAGGGGCTAATCTCCTGACCGGCAGTATTGACGACCGGACCGAGATTCACAGGCTGTGAAAAAGCTGCCTGAGGGTTGTCTTTGGGGCGTTTTACGTACCAAAGATCCATACCTCCCCGGCCTCCGTCGAGATTAGAAGAAAAAAACAACCATTCCTCTGATCCCGTATAGAAAACAAAGGGATGAGTGGCATTTTTACCTGCTGCATTGATATAATCCGGCAAACGCTGAGGTGCCGACCAGCCATTGTTCATACTGGATAAATAGTAGATTTCGCAGCGAGTATTTACATCGTCCCATTTTTCATCTGCATTGCATATTGTAAAGTAGAAACGCGCGCCATCGGGAGTATAAGAACCGTGGCAATACTGTCCATTCTGAATAACCGGAAAGTTGCCGGGCGTCTTTGCTGTCCCGGAGCCATTTGTTTCCTGACCCATGCTATAAATCCGGGCAACCCCACCTCTATCGGAAGAAAAGCGGAAAGAGCCATCAGGAGCACTCACCGGTCCAAATTCCATACTGCCTGTATTGACTGTCCCTCCGGGAAAGACCAGTTCTATCGCTTTGTCCATCTGTGCAGGCAGTTGGGTCCCCAGTTCGCAGCCTGCTATTTCATTACTGATAATATCACGCAGCATGGCTTTCCCTTCGCCGCTGTAGCTGTTTAGAAAACTTTCAAAAGCTTCTGTCGCTTTGGCGTACTGCCCGTCTTGTTTCAAACTGCGGGCGTATTTCAGGCCTAAAAGCGGATAATCATCGGCATCGTCTCTGAGCAATTGATACAACTCAGCGGCCTTCCTGTAATTTCTGTTTTGGTAGTAGTTTTCGGCTGCCTGAAAAGCCAGCTCTGTTTTCTTCTCCTTGATGCGCCAGGCTCTTTCATAGTGATCCGCAGCTGCAGCATAATCTCTTTTCACTGCCAGCACTTCGGCATCCTTGACCAATTGTTTCCAGGATTCCTTTTTTTGCGCAGCAAGCGGCTGAATGAGCAATAAGAAAGCAAACAAAGAGAAAAAAAGTGATTTCGTCATAGTGTGATAGTTTACCAGAAAAATAAGACATTAGCTCTCCCCCGGAGCCTTTGTCTTTAATAGTTGTTCGATTACCTTCGGATACCAGGCGTGTTCCAGCCTGAGTACCTTCCGTGCTATGGTCTTAGGATCGTCTCCCGCTTCCAATGCAGTACTTGCCTGGAACAGGATGTTTCCCTCGTCGTAATTTTCATTGACCCAGTGGATCGTCATGCCACTGCGCTTCCGAGCAGCCTCAAACACCGCCTGGTGTACGTGTGCACCGTACATATTTTTACCACCAAAATCAGGCAGTAACGCGGGGTGTATGTTGACCATTCTCCCTTGAAAATACCGGACCAAATAAGCAGGAATCAGCCACAGAAAGCCAGCCAGCACGATAAAATCTACCCGATGCGCTGCAAAAACCTCCATGATCTGTTCCGATTCATAAAACGCTTTTCGCGAAAGTACCAGGGTATCTATCCCAAATTCTCCGGCCATATCCAGCGCCGGAGCATCTGCCTTGTTGGATGCCAACAACACCACACGTATTTTCTCAGAAGCGTGAAAATGCTCTATGATCCTCCTGGCATTGGAGCCGGTACCTGAGACAAAAATTGCTATATGTTTCACTGTGAATACTAAATATGAGTCAACAAAGCTTTAGCGCAATACCCTGTATTTGGATGCATTGGCGGCGTCCAGTCGGTTGAGGGTACGCAAAACCCTGTCCTTTTCAGCGCGGGTGCCATTTTTGAATATCTCCACCATCTCGTCCGATTTGGCATTCATAAACATTTGTACGATCATGGAATTCGGGTAAGTCTGGTTCACTTCTCCTATCGACTCCATCGCATCCATCATGATCGCACGCCCTGTAAGCGGATCTTTGTGCATCACATCCAGAGATTGTCTGTGATAATCATACAATGATTGACGCAAGGGCCTTACACGAGGTGAAAGCAGGTTTTCAATGATCCAATAGCGGTTGCGGTTGCCATCGAGTGCTGTCCAACCCGATCCTGCTCCCTGGGGTACGCTGTTTAAAATTTCCAGTGCCAATTGAAAGTAAGGTTCTCCTCCGAAGGGTCCGAAGCTGTCATAATCCAATCCGAGGATGATGTACACATAAAAAGACAACACAGAAGACAGGTTGTCATTGAATGCATTCCGGCTGTAACGCAGGGGCTGAAACTGTTCGTAGGTAAAACTCAAATCCCTGTCCATGTGGTTGAGCATCGGAGTCTCATAATTGCTCCCGAAAACCGGTCTGGAAGACTGTATGGCAATCTCTGCCTTGTACCCCGGCGCTCCGGAATTCGTCTCCAACTCCTCTTGAATCGTCAGTACCAGGTTGCAATTGATGCGCTCGGAAGGTTCAAATATATCGTTGGTCCACTTATTCGTATTGAGAAATTCCTGTATGGTATTTTGAAGGGTCACGAAAACCTGCGGGTCAGTAGTTTGAAGTTTTTGGGTATTGACCGTAACCGTAAAATTAACTTCCTGTGCGCTCAGGAGTGTGGCGCAACCAAACAAAATCACAAGAAGGGAAAATTGAAAAAACTTCATGGGTACAGGTTTTAGATTACAGCCGGTCTCCGAAATGCTGCAATATGCTGTTCCAGATATCCTCGGCGACCGCTGACTTGCTTTTTAACTGATATTCCTCAGCTTTATTGCCTGCCGGGATGATTGTTATCTTGTTAGTATCTGATTCAAAGCCTGCTCCGGGATCCCTGAGCGAATTGAGTACAATCATATCCAGGTTTTTCTTCGCCATTTTATCGCGTGCATGTTGCAATTCATTTTCCGTTTCCAGCGCAAAGCCTATCGTTAACTGCCGGTAATTTTTTCGTTGTCCCATCTGTGCAGCGATATCCGGATTGGGTACCAGGCGAACCATCAATTCGTCACCCTTTCTCTTTATCTTTTGTTCGGCGGGCATCTCGGGGCGGTAATCGGCTACTGCTGCCGCAAAAATGATGATGTCTGCTTCCCCAAAGTGTGCCTCAACAGCATGGAACATTTCTACTGCCGTTCCTACCCGGATTACTTCCGGACCTGATTTGGTCTCAGGCAAATGTACGGGTCCCAAAACCACCGTCACCGCTGCTCCCCTTGCCATTGCAGCCTCTGCCAGCGAAAGTCCCATCTTACCGGAAGAACGGTTGCCAATAAAACGCACCGGATCCAGCGGTTCGTAAGTCGGCCCCGCTGTAATGAGTACCTTTTTACCCTTAAGGCTCTGGCCTTCGGCAAAAAACTGCTGCAAGAAAGCGGTAATATCTTCCGGTTCAGCCATTCTACCTTCCCCTGTCAAACCGCTGGCCAGTTCACCATGACCTACCGGAATAATTTTTACGCCATCGGCGGAAATGCGTGAAAGGTTGCGGTTGGTAGAAGGATGATGCCACATGTCCTCATCCATGGCAGGAGCGACAAATACAGGGCAGCGGGCCGACAGATAAACTGCCAGCAGGAGATTGTCACAAGCACCGGCAGCCATTGACGAAAGCGTGTTGGCAGTCAGAGGAGCTATGAGCATACAATCAGCCCAGAGTCCAAGTGCAACGTGGTTGTTCCAGCTGCCTTCTTCCATGACCTGAGTCTGTACCTCATGGCGGGAGAGCGTAGAAAGTGTGAGAGGGCTGATGAAATTAGTGGCGGAGGGCGTCATGATTACCTTAACCACGGCGCCCTCCCTTACGAGCAGACGAGTCAACGCTGCTGCCTTGTAAGCAGCAATGCTACCTGTAATACCAAGTATTATTTTTTTCCCGGATAGGGCTGCGTAACTCATCTGACATCCAACCGTTGTACACTATTGGATAGGTTTCTTTTTCTTATCGTTGTATCGGAAGTACAACTCATCGTTCATGAACTCTTCCATAGCGATGATTACAGAATTGGGCAGGCGCTCATAGAACTTAGAGATTTCGATCTGCTCTTTGTTTTCGCTGATTTCTTCGATGGCATCTGAAGAAGTAGCAAACTCTTCCAGTTTTTGGTGCAACTCCTGTTTGAGATCCACAGAAAGTTGTTTGGCACGCTTGGCCACTACAGAAAGTGCCTCATACACATTGGCAGCTTTACCTGAAAGGGCCTCCATGTTACGTGCTCTGATATTGGGTTCAATACCCTGAACCTTAGTTTTGATATCTGACATCTTCCAATTGTTTTATTTGTTTTTCTGTATCTGCCACAATAGCCTTCACTTCAGGAGTAAAATCACTATTGGGATATTTTTTCAGGAACAGCTCCGCTTTGGAGATCGTTTCTCTGAACCTTTCTTCTTTGCGCTGGATAATACTGTTGATAGCAAACTGATAGGCTGATTTTACGATAAAGTAGCGCACCTCATCCGGGTTGGATGTGTCTGGATAATCTTTCAACAAATTATCAAAAGTCTGTATAGCAGCCTGGTATTGTCTGATATCGAAGTACAATTTACCCGATTCAAACACCTTTTTCTCCTGTTTTTTTCGCAGTTCGTCCATCAGGCGGTTGCACTCTGTCACGCGTTCGCTGAAGGGGTAAGTATTCACAAACAACTGGAATTCATCTATGGCCTTTTGTGTATAGGTTTGATCCAGTCTGAAAGTAGGGGAGAGCAGATAATTGGAATAAGCCGACATAAAATCTGCCTCTTCCTTCAGGCTGCTGGTACTGTAAGTCTGAGAGAAGTTGCTGAAGTAGTAGGAAGCGAGGATGTAATTTTGCAGATAATAATAAGAATAGGCATACTTGAAGTAAATATCTTCTGCCTCCTTCATTCCGCGGAAGTTGCTCACCGACAACTCCAGCAAAGACTGTGCTTTGGTATATTCTCCTGCATTGTAATAAGCCATAGCGCTGTCGTAAATGCGCTTGGAGTCTCCGCTGGTTCGGATTTGCTCGAATTCACTTCGGCAGGAACTCAATCCTGCAAGCAGCCCCAAAGCCAATACTATAGAAACGAACGGGTTGTTTTTCATAGGCCTGCAAAATTACAGCATTTTTGTTTCTCAATCAATGTAAATTTGATAATTATCTTTTATGCCTGTCGGCAAAATCATACCCATTGGAGTAATTTTTGTCCACCGGGGTTGTTTACACTGGCTATTTTTCTTCAAATTTAACAAACTGTACGATATATGAACCGTCTGAATGAGTTCCGCAAATACTACAACCACAGCATCCACCCGGAGCTGCGCAGGCTGGAGCGGCAGCGCATTCGACTCAATTTGCTGTTTATAGGTTCAGCCATATTGATCCCAATAGTCATCGTCCTCGAAATCTGGATCAACAACCTTTTGATCACACTCCTGCTGGCCATTCCCCTTTTTCTGTATGCTACCTGGATTTACATGCGAATGAAAAAATTTGTGCGGGACTACAAACCCCGGGTCATTAATCGCATACTTGATTTTATACAAAAGGAAGTAAATTACCAGGATCTGTATTACAATCCTACCGGGAAAATTGCCATGGAAACCTTTCTGGAGAGCCGCCTGTTCGATCCCGATATTGCCATCTACCAGGGCGAAGACTTTGTCAGCGGCAAGGTAGGAGAACTGGACTTTAAACTATGCGAACTCAATGTAGAACAAAACAAACCTATTTCCGGGGGTACCCAAAAGGTATTTAAGGGAATATTCGTCAGTGCGGTATTCAATTTTGATCTTGAAGGAGCTGTATTGGTATGGCCGAGAAAATACCGGCAATTTTTTTCCAAACCTATCCGGACGGCTGTTTCCTATGGCGCCCAAAATGAAGACTGGGAAATCCTGTACGAACCTTTCCGCAATACCTTTGTCACGTATGCTACCCCAAACACGCATGTAGCCGGAGTACTGCCCATCACCATGCAGGAAGCAATCATCCAATACCTGGCACACATCAAACGTCGCGACCTCCTGCGCCAACCGGCGGACAGGCCCAAACAAAAACCACAAGTCCGGGCACTTTACCTCTCTATTTTGTCCAACCATATTTTTGTAGGACTAACAGAGGAAAAAGACATGCTGGAGCCCAATATTTTTCGCTCCAACCTCAGCTTTGACCTGATCCTGGAATACTACGAACAAATACAGCTTATGCTGAAAATAATAGAGGACTTTGACCAAATGCACTAGAAGCTAACCTTTTTTCAAAAAAACTGTTTCTTTATTTATGGTACAACAATTCCCATTTATGAAAAAAATACTTCTTTTCGTCGTTTTTGCCCTTAGCGGAGCCATGGTGGCATACAGCCAATCCGCTGCCGAATATGCTCCACAAGAAAATTCCCTGCTTTGGGAAATTTCCGGAAACGGACTCTCCTCTCCTTCCTGGCTATTCGGAACCATCCACATGATAGGAAAAGAGGATTTCTTTTTTACCGAGACCATGCAACAGGCATTCGATCAAGCCTCTCAGGTGACTTTCGAAATCAATATGGAAGAAATGTCTGACATCAGCGTGATCATGCCTCTCATGATGAAAGCCTTTATGAGCAACAATACTACGCTCCGGGATCTTCTGGACGAAACCTCCTATGGCCTTGTGGAGCAACACTTCAACCAACTGGGAATGCCCATGATGTTTCTCGACAGAATCAAGCCTATGTTCTTATCAGCTCTCGGTGCAGAGGACATGATGATGGCACAGACAGACAACAATGCCATCGTCTCCTATGAATTCGAACTGATGGAAATGGCAGCCAAACAGGGTAAGGCCGTAGACGGACTGGAAACTGCCGAATACCAGATGAGCATGTTTGACAGCATCCCCTACGACGTCCAAGCACGCATGTTGGTGGCTTCCATACAACAAAACGGGGGTGAAGCCGATGATGAATACCGCAAAATGGTGGATCTCTACAAAGAGCAGAATATTTCTGCCATGGGCAGTCTCATCCAGGAAGAAGGAGATGAAATGGCCAACTACGAAAACCTGCTTCTTACCAACAGGAACCGCAACTGGATCCCGGTCATGGCTGATATGATGAAAAAGCAATCGACCTTTTTTGCCGTAGGCGCCGGACATCTGGGTGGCCCCAACGGCGTGATAGCACTGCTCAGGCAGGCAGGGTTTACGGTAAATTTACCATAAACACCCCCTCTGCATTGAGCTCTTCCAGCTTTAACGGCCGGATGGTGTTGATCAGCCCTTCTCGAAAAGGCAACTCTACCTTGATATAGTTATCGGTAAAGCCGGAGAGCAGAGCAGGATCCTTGTGCACTTCAAACAAAACAGTACGCTCTGTTCCGCGATGCTGCTCATAAAAATACCGGCGCTTTTTGTTGCTCAGAGAATTGAGCTGTAAATTCCGATCTCGTCTTTCTTCCAGTGGAACCTGATCCGGCATCTCAGCAGCAGGAGTATTGGGGCGCTCAGAATAGGTAAACACATGTAGATAGGAAATATCCACAGATTCCAGGAAGTGATAAGTCTCCAGAAAGTCATCATGGGTTTCTCCCGGAAAACCGGTGATTACATCCACTCCGATACACGCATGGGGCATCAGTTTTTTGATCAAAGCTACCCTGTCGGCGTAGAGCTTGCTTTTGTAGCGCCGGCGCATCAATCGCAACATCTTATCACTTCCCGATTGCAGGGGCATGTGAAAATGAGGAACAAAACGCTTAGATCCTGATACAAAAGAGATGATCTCATCCGTACAGAGATTCGGTTCTATCGAAGAGATCCGAAAGCGATCTATGCCGCTTACCTCATCCAGTGCCTGAATAAGGTCGATGAACAGGGCTTCTTTTTTGGGCATGCTGCCCTCAATGACTGCCGTGCCATTGCCAAAGTCTCCTATATTGACACCTGTAAGAACAATTTCCTTTACTCCCATCTCAGCGATACGAGTTGCATTCTCTACCACCTGATCTACTGTATTGCTGCGACTTTTTCCTCTGGCTAGCGGAATCGTACAAAAAGAACACTTGTAATCGCAGCCATCCTGGACTTTCAAAAAAGAGCGCGTGCGGTCACCAAAAGAAAAAGCTTCGACAAAGGTATTGGCTTCGGAGACTGCTCCCGCCTGAACCATACCTTTTCCGGGAGCGTGGGAGAGTTCGCCCACATAATCCAGGATGCGAAATTTTTCGGCAGCGCCGAGTACCAAATCTACACCCGGGATATTGGCAATTTCTTCAGGTTTTAGCTGCGCATAACAGCCCACTACCACTACTTGCGCCTCAGGATTGTGCCGAAGGGCCTGACGTACAATCTTGCGGCATTTCCGATCGGCGAAATCTGTC
>JALQTV010000380.1 GCA_023268675.1 Saprospiraceae bacterium
TTCCAGTCGGGATTACCGGCGGGGACGTGGTCAATGACACGTACACAGGCCTCGATGATATCGGAAATATAAGTAAAATCGCGGCTCATTTCTCCGTTGTTGAAAACCTTGATTGGTTTGCCCTGACGAATGGCATCTGCAAAAAGCATGTAAGCCATGTCGGGCCTTCCCCAGGGACCGTACACCGTAAAAAAGCGCAAACCGGTTGTAGGCAATTGAAACAAGTGACTGTAGGAATGTGCCATGAGTTCATTGCTCTTCTTGCTGGCAGCATACAGCGAAACCGGGTGATCCACGTTGTCCGTGGTCGAAAAAGGCAGTTTGGCATTCAATCCGTACACGCTGGAACTACTGGCGTACACCAGGTGTTTGATCTCATATTGCCTGCACATTTCCAATAAAAAAGCAAAGCCGTTGATGTTGCTATCCACATAAGCCATGGGATTCTCCAGGCTGTAGCGCACTCCTGCCTGAGCAGCCAGGTTGACTACTTTATCGAATTGTTCTCCGGCAAACAGGCCTTGGATGCCCTCTCTGTCTGTCAAATCCATCCGCACAAAACGGAAATTTGGCCATCGGGAAGAGGCATGCATCCGACCCTGTTCGGCGGCTTCTTCCCCTATTCCCAACTCATTCAGGCGTCCGTATTTCAGGCGTACATCATAGTAATCGTTGATATTGTCCAACCCAACGACGGTTTCTCCACGCTCGAGCAGTGCCTTCGCCAGGTGGAAGCCTATGAAGCCGGCTGCCCCTGTTATCAATATTTTTTGCATAATTGTTTTTCCTGTCACTAGCCCCCTCGCATGGGTGCTTTATCAATGGTCAGGCAAAGGTAGCAATTCATCAATTGAAGTAAATCAATCTTTTTAAAGAAATTGACTGACCTGAGAGCACCGGGTGTTTTATTCCAGGGTAAAAACTTTGATCTCCACCCGCCGGTTCACCTCTTTGGGTTTGTCATCCTTGATCTCCCCCTTCCCTTCGATATACACCTGGTCCACTTTGGTATTGAATTGTTTGAGGAAGAGCGCAATGTTGCGGGCTCGTTCTTCGGATAATTTGAGGTTGTAAATATCTTCGCCGATGTCATCGGCAAAACCTATGATTTCAACCCGGGTGATCTGCTTGCCTTCGAGGGTTTCAAGAAATTGCCTGACCAACCTTTTCTGATCGACCTCCATCTGATCGTCGTCAAAATAAAAGAAGACGGTGTGGGTGTAAGTTTTGGGAGTCAATGGTATTTCTTCGTTTACGACAAGCGGAAAGGTATCTCTTTCCAGCTCCATGTCGCGTTCTCTCTTTACGCGGCGATCAGGATCCCGTGGCGGTGCGGTAGCGTAGCCCAGTTTGGCATAAACCGAATTGAGGGTAATGTCCAGTGGATACAGGGTTCGATTGTCCCATTCCGGGATCACAAATGTTTCGCTGTAAGGGTAATAAGCGTCCTTGTTGATGGCAATTCTGAGAGTGTCACCGGCGGGAACACAAAGGAAAAACCTACCGTAAGGATCCGTCAAAATAGGATCTTTGCCTTCTATTTCGACCCTGCTGGGCAATCCAATATTGATCAGCGAATCCCGCACCCTTCCTTCAACGAAAGCAACCTGCTCACCAAAGAGTTTTTGCTCCATTTCAAAGGCATACAAATCCAGTGCTCCGTAACCTCCCGGGCGATCTGAAGCAAAATATCCTTTTTTGCCATCGGCAGTAAGAAAAAATCCAAATTCACTGTGACCGGAATTGATGGGCAAACCGAGGTTTACCGGCTTGCTCCAATGGCCATCCGCTTGCAACCAGCTGGTGAAAATATCGTGCTCGCCATACCCCAGATGACCGTCCGAAGAAAAATACAGGGAATTGCCATCATTGGTAATGAAGGGTGATTCCTCGTTTTGTTCAGTATTTACCTCGGGGCCCATGTTGACAGGAGCCCCCCAGGTACCATCGGTATTCATCTTGCTGTACCAGAGGTCGGTGCCACCATAGCCCCCGGGGCGATTGCTGGCAAAATAGAGCGTGCGGCCATCACAACTCACCGACACCTGGGATTCCCAGTTTTCTGTGTTGATCTCCCCTATAACCGGCTTGATGGAACCTATCACCATGCCATCCACATCGGCCTCCCAAATGTCGCAGAAGCCCTGTACATTGCGGCGATTGCAGGCAGTAAAAAACATCTTGCGGCCGTTTCGCACCATGGTAAACCTGCCCTCATCGGCGGGAGTATTAAAATTGCGGAAGGGCTCTCCCTCTGTCCAGCCATCCGTATTGGCCGCACTGATAAACAGGTTTTCGTTGGACCGGGCATCTTCCCTGTGCGTATAAAAAATCAGTTGCTGATCATTGGACAAAAAAGGGAAGTACTCATCCCCTTCTGTATTGATCTGTGCACCCAGATTATAAACTTTTGCAGTGGCCGCCAGGCGCGCAGAATCGAGCATGACATGGCAGGCTCTCAGATCGTAAGACAACTGTTCGAGGTATTTGGCCTCAATCTCCCGCTCCTCTTCCCCATTGGCCCCAAATTCGATGAAATCCTCTTTTTGCAAGTTTTTAAATGCCATGAAATACCCCAGCGCCT
>JALQTV010000381.1 GCA_023268675.1 Saprospiraceae bacterium
CATTTCCAAGGGTGATCTCCGTATTCCAGTTGGGATAGAAGATACCAAGCTCACCACCGAGCTTAACCTCATCGTGCTGAATTTCAGGCAGTTCCTGCCAGTAGACAGCTTCGACAAGATTGTCGTTCGCATACTTCACCACATGGATGTTGTCGCGAATCAGGAAGTACTGAGCATCATGGATTTGAGCACAGGGCTTTATATCCAAACGATACTCGGACTTCCTTACTTTCCCGTTGAATTCATTGCCTCCGGGAAGTACCAGCAGATCCTGATCCTGGTCGTTGTCTATGTCGATGAAAGTGGCAGCTACATCTTCCGCCAGGCTGTCAAGCCGGAACACATCACCCATGCTTTCAGCAAAACTGCCATTTGACTGCTGCAACCACAGTTGGCTGCTTTCCCATTTTGAGGCACCGATGAACATATCTTCCAGTCCGTCGCCGTTGACATCCCCGATTGCTATGCCGGGACCCTGGGTAGAATTCATTCGCAGCAGGAAGGGAGCTCTGCCAAATTCGATCAATTCGTTTTCCTTGTGGCTGAAGGGCAGCCCAAGTTGGTCGCTAAGGTCTTCAAAATAGCGAGGAGGGGAGGCAGGGCTTGCATAAGGTGAAGCTGCCAGCTCTCCTTGTTTGATGGTATTCAAGGTGTTGACATTCAGGTTGCGCAGCTGGCTTTTTTGGCCGTCAGGCCACCTCACCACAAGGCTGTCGATGGACCTTGCTGCTCCCAAACCAAATACCTGATCGCTCAGGGCCGCCGATTGGAAGCCTCTGACGGGGAAGTTTTCCCTTACCATCACTCCGGCATCGGTGTACAACCACATTTTCGCCCCCAGGGCCGCTGTATTGCCGTCCTTACCTTCCAGTCGTATTTTGACAAAAGAAGGTGGATTGTCTCCGCTTCTGGCTTTGTTTTCGTAGAGGGTAACGCTTGCTGCCGTATTGCTGACCACAATGTCCATGTCTCCATCGTTGTCCAGGTCTGTACTGACAGCTCCGCTGGAAAATCCGGGCTTGTCTTGTACCCAGCTGTCGCTCAAATCAGCAAAGGCGAAGTCGCCCATATTTTTGAAAAAGCGATTGTTCAGAGGGACTTGCGGCATTTTATCAATGAGGGTCATGTCTTCTTCCTTCAGGATATCGTTGCGCAACTTGGACTGAATGGCTTCGTGAGAAATGTAATTGACAAAGTCAAGGTCATTAGGGCGCCGGTAAATACCGTTTGTAACGAAAAGGTCGATCCATCCATCCAGGTCGTAATCCTGAAAGAGGGGAGACCAACTCCAGTCACTGGCTTCTACACCCAGCAGTTGTCCCACTTCGCTGAAATAACCGTCTCCGCGGTTGAATTGCAGGACATTGCGCGAGTATTGCTCATTATAGCCCAGACTTTTTTTCATGTGATAAATGTCAAAGGCTTCCTCACCTGCCGCGGTTTGCAATACTGCCCTTTTGTAGGGCAGCATGTCAGCGACAAAGATGTCTGTCCTGCCATCGTTGTTGATGTCAGCAATATCGGTTCCCATGGAAAAGCGGGAGCTGTGCATCATCCGTTCTTCGAGACTTTCCTGGAATGTGCCGTCGCCCTGGTTGAGGTACAGGTAATCATTTTCATGAAAATCATTGGCAACATAGATGTCAGGATATCCATCATCGTTGACATCGCTGATGGCAATGCCCAGGCCATAGCCCAGGACGCTGGAAAGGATGCCGGACTCAGCACTTACATCTACAAAAAATCCATCGTCGTTTCGAAGCAGCCGATCCCCGGCAAGCGGATGGGTTTCTTTGATCAGTTTGTTCCGGGGGCCGTAAGTTCCATTTTTGTGAACGGAGTGAAACAGCTGATACATATCCAGGTCGCCATCCAGGTCGTAATCGAAAAAGGCTGCCTGCGTCGAAAAGCCTACCAGGTTGAGGCCATAATCTGCTCCCTGCTCGTCAAAAACAGGAATGCCCTCGTCGTTAAGTCCCTGGTTGATGTAAAGGAGGTTTTTTCCGCGGTAGCTCCGGAAGGAACCAAGATAAGAGACATAAATATCCGGCCACCCATCTGCATTGACATCGGCTACAGAAACTCCGGTCTTCCAGCCGGACTCACCTGCCAGGCCAGCGGTTTGGGTAACATCCCGGAATTTGAGTCCTCCATCATTGAGGTAAAATTTGTTTTCTTCCATATTGGATACAAAAAACAAATCGGTCAGGCCATCCCGGTTAAAATCTCCGGCACCTACGCCACCACCATTGTAGAGGTACATGTAGTTGAGTATGTTCCAATCGGCGTTTTCGGACAGGTTGTTGGAAAAGTCCAGTCCGGTTGCTGTAGCATCATGGACTACAAATTGAGGTTGCTGCGGACTCTGGCAAGCTGCCAGGGTGATCAGTACAGCGATGTTTCGAAAGATTTTACTTCCTGCGGTATATTTCCAGTTCAGCATTGTTTTTTCCAATTATGTAAAATACATCTGATGAATTTTGCAGCAGGGCTGCGCTTCGGAATTCTCCGTAAAGGTAAAGTTGAGAAATGGGTCCGTCCCGACTAAATTCAGGTCCTTCTGTTCCTTTTATTACCAGT
>JALQTV010000382.1 GCA_023268675.1 Saprospiraceae bacterium
TGTATCTGTCAGTGGTCCTAAAATGTACACCTTGAATTTCGCCGCATGGTTGGACTATGCAGCATCGAATACCCAGCTTTATCAGATAATATCCGTAAAAGGCAACGAGTTGGTCTACGACTCCTACACCACTACCGGAGAGCGATACGATGGTTTTATCCTCAAGAAAAAGAAAAATGGGCAAAACAAGTACCTCGATACGGCTCCCTATGGGCAGCAGGAAAGAATAGCCATCCCATCTGCCTATCTTCAAAAGATGTCGAAAGAAGAATTGGAAGCGTATAATAAGAAGTTCAATGCCTACAAACTGCGCAAAAAGAACTGATTTTCATGATGCTTCCTTTGGCAATACAACTAATCATCCTGTTGGGATTACCCCTCCTTGCCCAGGTTTTTTTTCAAAATAAGTGGCTTAGTCCGGTAGTGCTGGCCTATGCCGGCGGTCTCCTTGCAGGTACCCTTATCCCCGGAGTCATCCACTCAGAACTTGCAGGCCCCTTGAGTGAGGGCAGTATCATGTTGGCCATTCCTTTGCTCTTGTTTGGAACCCGCTTGCAACACTTTCGTGAAAAAACTGGCAAAGCAATGTATGCCTTTGCCTTTTGTGTGATAGCAGGAATGACCGTTTCTTTTTTTGCGCCGCAATTTTTGGGCGACAGCCTGCCTGACAGTTCCCGATTGTCAGCCATGCTGGTTGGTTTGTACACAGGTGGCACCCCCAACATGCAGGCCATAGGCATGGGTCTTGGGGTTACAGACGAGACCATCATCCTGGTAAACGCTGCAGATGTAGTCACAGGAGGTGCTTATCTTTTGTTTCTCACCAGTCTGGCTCCCTGGCTTTTCGGCAAAATACTTCCGGTTGCTACAGTCGATGCCGATGAAATGATCAACCTTGAAAAAGAAAAAATCATTCCCACCCACGCTATAAAAGCTGTCTTACTGGCACTTACCCTTGCAGGAATCAGCATAGGCAGTGTGTTCCTGGTTTTCGGCAACATGGAAAAAGTAAGCTGGATTATTTTGATGCTCACAACCCTCAGCTTGTTGGCTTCAAGCACCCGGCAAGTCAAAAGCTGGCAGGGCATTTACCCGGTTGCTACCTACTTCTTGCTGGTATTATGTTTTGCCTTGGGAACCCTCGCTGATTTCCGCAACATCATGGATCAGGGAACTGCAATACTGACTTATACTTTCATCGTGATGTGTGCTACAATCATATTACACCTAGCACTGTGTCGAATTTTCGGGATTGACCGGGATACCTTCATGATTGCTTCCACTGCCGCACTTTTTGGTCCTGCATTCATTGGTCAGATAGCCGGCGTATTGAAAAACCCTGGACTGGTGGTACAGGGAATGCTGACAGGTCTGCTGGGGTATGCAATAGGCAATTACCTGGGTTTTTTGCTGTTTTGGCTGTTGGAGACTTTCTAGAAGTTTCTAATGAGCCAAAAAGCTGGTTCCATTGTCTATTTCGATAAAATAAGGGACTGATTCACGAGCAAATTCACTAAAATAAGCCCGACCGGCCTCTTCTACAAAAGATTGAACCTCGTCTCTTCTGACCAAATTTATGGTACACCCTCCAAAGCCTCCTCCCATCAATCGAGCCCCTGCCACTCCGGGGTGCTTTTCTGCAAAATCAACCAGAAAATCCAATTCCCGGCAACTCACTTCATACAAATGTTGCAAACCTCTGTGGGTAGCAAACATCAAAGCCCCCAATTGGTCCCAGCGTTTCTCCATCAATGCTTTTTTTGCAGCTTTCACCCTGGCAATTTCTTCTACCACAAACAAACTTCTGTTGAAAACTTTAGCAGGCATTTCGAAAGCCACGGCATTCAGCTGCTCAGGACTGGCATCTCTGAGAGATCGAATTTCCGGATCCCTTAACTGTAAAACCGCTAGCGCTTTTTGGCATTCAGCTACCCGGGTGCTGTATTCGGAAGCTACATTGGAATGCTCCACTTTGGTATCCAGCAATACGAGTTGGTACTCGTCAAACGCAGCAGGAATGTATTCATAACTCAAATCCCGACAATCTAACAATAGGAAGTGATCCTTTTTGCCCATACTGCTGGCAAACTGATCCATGATTCCGCAGGGGATGCCGACAAATTCCCGGGAAGAGCGCTGAGCCAATATTGCCAGGTCCGGGCGACTCATGGCAGCTTTGCTCAAATGATTGATCGCAGCTGCAAATCCTACTTCCAGTGCAGCAGACGAACTCATACCCGCCCCAATGGGCAAATCTCCTCCAAATACACAATTGAAGCCCCCCGGCTCAAAACCCTCTGCCCTGAAATGAAACAATATGCCCTTGAGGTAGGTCAACCAAAGGCGATCATCCTTACTTCTGTCTCCAAGAGAGAAAATAGCGTGTTCATTGATGTCCAAAGCTGTGATGTGCACTTCCTCATCTTCCCGTGGCGAACAAGCAAACCAAAGGTATTTATTGACAGCAGCCGGAAAAACCAGGCCATCATTGTAGTCCGTATGCTCACCTATGAGATTGATCCGCCCGGGGGATTGAACCAATACTTCCGGTTTTGCTCCAAATTGTTGAACAAAATGCTT
>JALQTV010000383.1 GCA_023268675.1 Saprospiraceae bacterium
TCCCCGTCTGCCCCCCTGATAATCGATAAAATAAGGCTTGCCTGCCTTAACCATGATGTTCCGGGTCTGGAAGTCCCGAAACATAAAATGTCGCTGATCTGCCTCGAGCAAGTATGCTGACAGACGATTGAAATCATCTTCCAGGGCTTGCTCATCAAAATCGGGGTAAGCAAGCTTCAAAAAATAGTACTTGAAGTAATTGAAGTCCCACATCATGGACTGATGATCGAAATTGTCCCGTGGATAACAAACCGAATAATCGAGCTCTTCACCACCCAGAATCTGCAACTTCGCGAGATCTTCCACCACCCTTTTGTAGATCTGTACCAGATAATCAGGGAAATAGTCGTCCTTTTGCAGGAGATAACTATAAAGCGTGGTAGATCCCAGGTCTTCCTGCAGATAAACATGGCGCTCAGGATTTTCAGCATAAATCTCCGGTACCGGAAGAGCCCTGGACTTGAAGTGACGCGAGAAACTCAGAAATGCCTGCATTTCCTTTTCACTGGGGCTATAAGCTCCGATAGCTACCTTAGACTTGCTTTGTAAGCGATAATAGACGCGATTGGAGCCGGAAGGAGCCAGAGGTAAAATCAAAGAAGGTGTTTCTCCTGACCACTCTTCAAACAAGTCGGACAAATACATTTCGACTTTCAGGGACGACATAAACTTATCGGTTGATTAATTGGTTTTAGAATCCTCCGCATTCACTGTTTCCCACAACAGGTCTTTCAACTCATCCAGGCCTGTTTGCGCTACTGCAGAAATAAACACATAAGGAATATCGCGAGGCAATTCTGCTTTTAGTTCTTCCAGGAGTTCTTCATTCAGCATATCACATTTGGTAATGGCCAGAACCCGTGGCTTATCGAGCAGCTCTTTTTTGAAAGCACCAAGTTCGTGCAGCAGTACCTCATACTCCCTTATGATATCATCGCTATCGCAGGGAATCATGAACAACAGCGTTGCGTTGCGCTCTATATGTCGCAAAAAGCGCAAACCCAATCCCTTTCCCTCGTGTGCTTTTTCGATGATCCCGGGGATATCTGCAATCACAAACGAGCGGGTATCGCGATAGCTCACGATGCCGAGATTGGGAACCAGTGTTGTAAAAGGATAATTGCCAATTTTAGGCTTGGCAGCGGTAACAACAGAAAGCAGGGTAGACTTACCGGCATTGGGAAAACCTACCAACCCTACGTCCGCCAGGACTTTAAGTTCCAGAATTTTCCATTCCTCCCGGCCCTCTTCTCCTGGTTGTGCATAGCGGGGCGCCTGATTGGTAGGAGTAGCGAAATGACTGTTTCCCAAACCTCCGCGACCACCTGCTACTAAAATCTTTTCTTCCCCGTCTTTCGTGATTTCAAAATGCACTTCTCCTGTTTCAGCATCTTTCGCTACAGTGCCCAGGGGTACTTCCAAAATAATATCATCGCCATCTGCGCCGGTTTTGTTGTTGGAACTTCCATCTACCCCTTTGCCTGCAATGACATGCTTGCGGTATTTAAGCGAAAGGAGCGTCCATACGTTTCTGCTACCTCGCAGAATGATATGCCCTCCCCGACCACCATCACCACCATCCGGCCCCCCCTTAGGGTTTTTCCGGGTTCTGAGAAAATGCATGGAGCCCTTGCCTCCTGCACCAGATCTGCAACAGATCTTTACATAATCCACAAAGTTTTGTTCCGACATCCGGAGCTAATTATTTTTGTTTGTAAACCGGGTTTACAGGCTGCGATCGATCACCTCGCACAAGCGCTTGTAAATCTCCTCAATGCTACCTACACCATTTACCTTTTCTGCCTTATTTTGGGCAGCATAGTAATCAAACACGGGGTTCGTTTCATCTTTATAGACCTGTATGCGGTTCTTGATCACTGACTCATCCGCATCATCTGCCCTTCCCGAAGTTTTTCCCCTTTCCAAAAGTCGATTGATCAACTCATCGTCCGGTACTTCCAACATGACCAAAGCCGTAACGGGATTGTTTCTACCATTCAGGAACCCATCCAAAGCCTCAGACTGAGGTACCGTACGTGGAAAGCCGTCGAATATAAAGCCTTTGACATCCGGATTGGCATCTACTTTATTTTGCAACATTCCGATTGTAACCGAATCCGGCACCAGTGCCCCCTTATCTATATAACTTTTGGCCTCTAGCCCCAGAGGTGTTTGCTGACCGATCTCTGCCCTGAACATATCTCCTGTAGAAATATGGAGTAGTTGGTACGTTTCAACCAGTTTTGCAGCTTGTGTTCCTTTGCCTGAACCCGGAGGGCCAAATAGAATTAAGTTAACCATGACTTTAGATAATTTTCTTTGTATTTACGACTTAGTGTTATTGTCCAAATAGTTCCTCGAGCTTGCGTTCCAGTGATTCTCCTCGAAGATTTCTGGCAATGATCCGCCCTTCGGCATCCAATAGTACGGTATGAGGAATTGCCGTCACGCCGTATTGCTTCGCTACCTCATTTTTCCAGCCTTTAAGATCACTCACATGGTACCATTCAAGACCATCTGCTTCAATAGCCTTCAGCCATCGTTCCTTACTGTTGTCCAGGCTTACACCTA
>JALQTV010000384.1 GCA_023268675.1 Saprospiraceae bacterium
CAACAGGTAGAAAATATTACCGCTCCTGGTAGTCTGCAGATTAGTACAGAGGTGAGTCAGGATGGCTCCGGTATTGTACATTTCAAGGCAAGTTCCAGCGGAGCAATGACTTATCACTACTATTTTGGTTTGAACGATACAGAAAAACCGGTAGTGGCTCCCGGCGGGGAAGCTACTTTCGCCTATAGAAGTTCCGGCATTTATCAGGTACGTGTAGTGGCCTATGGAGCAGGTGGTATTGCTACCAATGGTTCTACAGAGGTAGAGGTAGAAGTGACTTACGAAGCTCCGGCTGATTTGATACAGACACTTACCAATGGCTCTACCAGAACCTGGGTTTGGAAAAAAACCGTAGCTGCTCACTTGGGTGTCGGACCGGAGTTTTATGACGACGGAAGCATAGGGGATGCACCAATTTGGTGGTCTGCCGGAGCTTTTGAAAAAGAGGCCGAAGGTTGTTTGTATGAAGATAAATTGATTTTTACGCTTGCCGGCGATGGCAGTGTGCAATTTACCAATGAAAACAACGGGGTTTCTTATTTCCACGTGGACGAAGCTGCAGATGCACTGGGTGTTGCCAGACCTGCAGCTGACCAGTGCTTCGACTACGACGTAAGTGCTTCTGCCAATGCAGCAGTAGGCTTTTTCCTTACGGGTAGTGGCATTGCGAGTTCTACCGGAATCGGAATGGAATTGGGCAACAGCGCTTTTATGAGTTACTTCCTGAATTCTTCCACTTATGAAATCATGTCATACTCTGCTGACGAACTTTATGTGCGTACCGTTCAGGATATTGACGGTTTCCGCCTTGCCTGGTATCAAAAATTCATAGCTGAAGATGTACTTCCCAATGATCCCGGGGTAGAGTATGAGTTGGTTTGGTCCGATGAGTTTGATACAGATGGTGCACCGAATGCAGCCAATTGGGCTTATGACCTGGGTAATGGCGACAACGGATGGGGCAACGCAGAGATTCAATTTTACACAGATAGATCCGATAATGTCTCTGTTGCAGGAGGTAATCTGAACATCACGGCCAAGAGGGAGTCCTTCTCCGGCTTTAATTTCACTTCTGCACGATTAAAAACAGAAGGCAAATTTGACTTCCAATATGGTAAAGTAGAAGTGCGAGCTAAATTGCCTAAAGGAGGTGGAACCTGGCCGGCAATCTGGCTTTTGGGTTCTGATTATCAAACTAATACCTGGCCGGCTTGTGGCGAAATTGACATCATGGAACATGTCGGAAATACTCCGGACTTGATTTATGGTACGCTTCACAGTCCCTCCAGTTTCGGAGACTCGCAGAACAAGGGCACTGTGACAATAGCCGGGGCTACTGACGATTTTCATGTGTATGGGCTCGAATGGACAGAGGAAAGCATCACCATGTTTGTTGACGGCGAACCTTTCTATTCGTATGCACCACAAGACAAAAATGCGGACAACTGGCCATTTGACAAACCCTTTTTCCTGATTCTGAACGTAGCTATGGGGGGAACTTTTGGCGGTGAAGTGGATGGCAACTTCACTTCAGGCACTATGGAAATAGATTATGTACACGTTTACCAGGCAAAATAGGTTTTTGGTTATAGCTTCATCATGAAATCGATTAAGTTGGTATCGGGGTCAAGATCCAATTTCTTGCGCAACCGATACCGACTGATTTCAACGCCCCGTATTGATATCTTCATCAGCGGGGCGATTTCTTTGGTGCTTAGATTCATTCGAAGATAGGCACACAGTTTTTGATCTTTGGGAGTAAGATCGGGGAATTTTTCCCGCAGCCGGCGAAGGAAATTCTCATGAACCTGGTCAAAATGCAGTTCAAACTGCTCCCACTCCTCGTCCAGTTGCATGTCCATCTCTATATTGCGCACCAATTGTTGGATTTTCCTGCTATTTTCCGGGACTACGCTCTGCTGCAACTTTTTAAGATCATCTTTCAGCTTGTTCATCATTTCTGCCTTTTGCATCAGGTGCATGGTAGCGGAAGCGAGTTCTTTTGATTTGTGCCGGATATCAGCTTCCAGTTTTTCGTTTTTGAGCTTGATGATTTCAGCTTCTGACTTTTTAACTTCCTGGCGGAAGGCAGCTTCTTTTTCCTCCATCTTTTGTGCCTGTTTGATTTTGAGCTGTTTTTTCTCTTTTTCCATTTTTCGGGTATAGTACCCATGCATGACAAAGAGGAAGATTAGTCCCAGAATGGTCATTGCTGCTTTGAAGACATTGCTTGCGTACCATGGGGTGCGAATCAGAAAACTCCAGGAAGCAACATTGCTAAGTTGGTTGTAGGTATTTTTGGCTTGCGCCAAAAAAGTATAGCGTCCATGGGGGAGGTTGGTGTATTCTTTTTCGGTTTGCAGTGTCCAGTCCGACCATTCGTCCTCATATCCTTCCAATTTGTAGCGGTATTGTATGGCATCGCTGTTTTCAAAAGAAGGAGCCATAAACCCAAAAGCAAATGAATTTTCTGAGGGCATGAAAACGGGTTGGTAATCCATTTGATTGGGAACCAGAGCATAAATTAGCGTATCCGGGGCTTTCAGGTGCCGGAT
>JALQTV010000385.1 GCA_023268675.1 Saprospiraceae bacterium
AGCAATGCCTTGTTTGGTCAGGGGATTTTCAACATTGTCAATGGGTACCGGAGCCCAGGCAGGCAATTCCAGGTTTACAAATTCCGGGGCGTAATTGGCTTCTATGAGATCCGCATCGGCACAATTGTCACAGGGACCAGGCGGATTTTCCTTTTTGCAGGAGGCAAAAAACAAAAAAGCAACTAGAGTTAGAGTTGAAATAAGGCGCATGATCATTCCATTTTAAACAAAACGCACCACACTGCCCAAAAGATTGCTTAAGGCCTGTGGAATCTAGGATTTTCCAGAAAAGTACTATCCGTCAGGGTATGTAAAAATGCAATAAGGTCAGATTTATCCTGTTGACTCAAACCCAAAGGGCGTACATTGGGACTCGAATTGATAGCAGGATGTCCACCAGAATCATAATGATCCACCACTTCTTCCAGGGTAGCCATGCTTCCGTCGTGCATATAGGGTGCGGTAAGTGCTACGTTGCGCAAGGTAGGTGTACGGAACTTTCCCCTGTCAAAAGGCTTGCCTGTCACGCCAAAGCGGCCCCCGTCAGGGTTGTTTTCCCAGGCATCCTGCGTTTGTATGCCATTGTTGAAAAATTGATAATCTGTGAAGTAGGGATCCATGTGACAATGATTGCACTCTCCATTGGGAAGCTCATCTTCAAAGTCAAAGAAAATAGCCAGTCCCCGCAACTCAGCTTCCGAAAGAGATTCCACCCCTGCCAGATAGCGGTCATACCGGGAATTGCCGCTGATAAGGGTCCGCTCAAATTGTGCAACGGCTCTGGCCACATGCATAGGTCGGATGTGACTGGCAGTCCGCAGGTCAAACAACTCGACAAGCGTCCGGGAATAAACGGGATGGTTTCTGAGTTTTGCAAGCGTCGAAGGCCAGTCAGAAGCCATCTCTGTTGGATCTTCAATGGACCGCACTACCTGTTCTTCCAAACTGTGCACCATGCCATCCCAAAAAAGTCCGTCGGAAATGTATCCTACGTTTACCAGTGTCGGGGCATTGCGGCGGGTTTCCATGCCGATAGCACTGAGACTTTTACTTGTCTGATCAGAAAAAGCATTGGCCGGATTGTGGCAGGTACTGCAGGAAAGCACACTGTCTTTGGATAGAATGGGGTCGTAGAAAAGACTCCTTCCCAAAGCAATTATTTCCTCATCCATGGCATTGTACGAGGGAACCAGCATTTTTGGGAAAGCCTGCGGTTCTTTGACAATCGATGCTTCTGTCACTACTTCCTCCTCTGCCGGTGCATCTGGCAACAGCCAGAAAAGCAGTGACAGTATAACCAGAGCCACAATCCATGATTTTTTCATCATAAATCACTCATTTCAACTGCATTTTGCAGATTATCGGCAATAAATACCGCCCAAGGTGATAAATCACTGTGTATCTGAGGAGTAGCAGCAAAATCAAGGTAAGCCCCTGACGCATCAACCAGTGCCTTTTTTACATCTACCGTAAACCGAAGAGTAGCCATTTCTTCCCCTTTCAATTCGAAGGGAACGGAGAAAGTCTTTTCCCGGAAATTATTGTCCCCCCCCATGTGCAGGGTCACTTCTGAAGCAAAACTACCCGCCTTGTCGTAGTCTGCATTTCCCTCGATCTTGGCAAACACATAACTGTTGGTCATCATCCAGTAATTCGTGCTGAGTGGATGATCCACAGAGTAATCACCGGGCTGGGTTTTATTCAAAACAGGCCCAACTCCCAGTCCCATGCGTACACCACTGTATTGACCTACCGGTACATCTTTCAACAATACAGATACCCCCTTCCGGGCTTCCTCCTCGGATTGCACTCCTCCGAAATTAACCAATGCCACATCCAGAATCTGTGGCCCCAAAGAACCATCCGATTTCACCAAATACACATCACTGATGTAAAATTGAAACAACTGAAGGCGGAAATCCGCATTTCCCGGGTATTCATAAGTTTTGCCGTACATCACCAATAACTCTCCGCCGAAATCTGCAGCAAAGTTCAATTCTACATCTGTAAGGGTAGCTTCTTTATTAGACTGGCAGGCACCTAAAACCAGCAACATTGCCGTGCTGAGCACGATCAGGCGGATCATTTTCATAGTTTGGTATATTGTTGAAAAATTACTGTATCCTGACTTCAGAGAGGGCAAATGCACCGGCAAGGTTGGTTCGTATCTTTTCCTTGATCTCAGCAGGCGTTTGCTCCCGAACATTCACTTCAGCAAACCAGTTTGAGTAATCAATTGTCCAGATCAGCAGCAGTTGGCTGCCGCGAGACAAATTTAAAGAAGCCGGAAATGTCAAGGGAAGCGACAATTCACTTGCCTCAAATTTCAAGCTTTCCAATCGGGTGTCTGTCAGGGTATCTGATTTGTAACTTATATTTAAAACAACATAAGATCCCTCCCGGTTCAGGTTGCTGCTGTCATTTTTCATTTCCAGAGCATGGCCCTCGGGCAGAGAAGCAAAAAGCAAGCCATTTGTAGCATCCGGCAGCCCCAGTGTAATCCTGACCTGATCGAACCTACCCTCTCCGCGAAAAGTACCGCAGGACTGT
>JALQTV010000386.1 GCA_023268675.1 Saprospiraceae bacterium
TAGGGGTACCCACCAAAGTTGCTACGCCACCAATAGATGCTGAATAAGGAATGGCCAGAATCAAGGCTACCCCAAAATCATCCCTTTTTTCGGCATCGCCGGATTGCTTTCGGAATTCGTCGAACTGAGCAATCAAAGACAGGGCTATCGGAAGCATCATCACAGTAGTCGCAGTGTTGGAAATCCACATGGACAGGAATCCCGTCGCAATGACAAAACCCAGAATAATCCGCTTTCGGTTGGTACCCACCCTCGCTACTATCTCCAGGGCGATACGTCGGTGCAGGTTCCATCGCTCCATCGCCAGTGCCAGCATAAATCCGCCGACAAACAAATAAATTATGGGTTGAGCATAAGGCTGGGTGATCGCATTCATCGTTGTTACGCCCAGCAAAGGAAACAATATCATCGGCATGAGGGCAGTCACGGCAATGGGTACCGCTTCGGTTACCCACCACAAAATAATCCATACCGTAGCACTCATCACCTGGAAAGCAGCAGGCTCCATATCTTTCGGAGCACCAACAAATTGCAAAATCAGATAGACCAAAGGCCCGGCAATTATGGACACTCCTTGTTTGGAAAATTGGTTTTTCATCGAAATATTCGGGTAATTTTGAACTTAAATTAAACGATTTTTGCGATACCCGAAATTTACTATCCTATTTTTTTAATATTACAGGGTATTAACAAGCTAAACCAAAACCAAAACTGAAATGAACTTCCCTGTTGTTGACCTGCACTGCGATCTCCTGTCTTACCTCGCTCAATATCCCGATGGATCTCCTAATGACACCGACGAAATCGGCTGTGCCATTCCATACCTGCAAAAAGGAAATGTATGCCTTCAAATCATGGCCATCTATACTCCGACAAGCAAGGAAAGTACCAAATTGTTTGACTTGCAATGCAATGCCTATGACAAACTCTTAAAACACTACCATAGCTCCTTCTACCAACCCCAGCCAGAAGAACTGGGAATGGTGGACACCAAGCCGGAAAAAACCGCTACCTTTCTGGCCATTGAAAACGCTTCCGGTTTGTGCCTGGAAGACGACCCACTGGACAAGGGACTGCAACGACTTCAACAGGTACTGGACAAATACCAACACATTCTTTACATAAGCCTTACCCACCACGATGAAAATCGCTTCGGCGGAGGAAACAAAGCTACGGCAGGACTGAAACCGGACGGAGAAAAGCTGTTGGAATTCCTTGATGGCAAGAAAATAGCCATTGACCTGTCTCATACTTCCGATGCCCTGGCTTATGAAATGGTGGACTTCGTCAAAAATAAAGGGCTTCAGATTCCCTTCATCGCCAGTCACTCCAATTTCAGACAGATTTGTGAACACCCCCGAAATTTACCGGATGACCTGGTAGCAGTTATCGCTCAAAACAGAGGCCTGATCGGAATGAACCTCCTGCGCCCTTATATTCACCCCGACAATCCCGATGTTTTGGATGACCACATAGTTTATGGAGTCCAACAGGGTGCAGGGCACTGTCTCGCGATGGGTGCCGATTACTTTGCTACCCGAGAATACGGCAATACCCACGGCGTTCCGTTTTTTTATGATGAACACAAAGACGCTTCTTCCTACCCCTACATCCTGGGCAGATTGGAATCAAAGTTGCCAACTTCCCATATCAAGGCCCTTGCATATGAAAATGCAGTAAACTTTATGAAGGCAATGTGGGTGGAAGCAAATTAAACTTTATACCCTGTTCAGCGTTTAGAAAATAATTGTTCACTACCCGATACAACAGAAAAAAATGAGCTTACTGGATAATATCTTTCACGCCCACAGCCCGGAAATTCACCCTGACTGGAAAATCCTGGAATCCCTGAATCAATGGGAAGGGATCATGCAGGATTCTCACAACAGACCGGTTGTTTTATTCAAACACAGCGTGCGCTGCGGCATCAGTTCCATGGCCTTGCACCAACTCATGGATGGCTGGAACTTCACCCCCGGAGATTTCGATTTTTACTACCTCGACTTGATTCATCACCGCGACATATCCAACCACATAGCAAGCGCCTTGGGGGTCACCCACCAGTCACCTCAGATGATCATAGTCAAAAACGGCGAGGCCGTTTACGATACCTCCCACCACAAGGTACATGCCAAACAACTGGGAGAAGCTTTGAAAAAGGTGGCCTGATTGCCCCCTTTCCCAATCGCTGACAGATCAGGAAAGCATGTCCCCAAAAAATTGAGGCAACTCCCTGATCTGTCAAAAATCACCATTCATAGGGCAAGATCTTCCCTGCGTCGTAAAAAAAACATCAAGTGTAACTCCTCTCACCTACTCCTCGTCTATCTGTCAAACAAACAGTCTGACAGGATTATGAAAAAAATTACCGGATTACTCACCCTACTCTTCCTAAACACCCTCTTATTTGGTCAGGAAAACTCTTTTTGCAGTGTCCAAGGCAAAGTGCTTGACGAACAATTGGCCGCCATGGGTTATGTAAACATCCTGCTGCTCAATCCCCAAGACTCCAGCCTGGTGCGCGGAACACTAACCGATGAGAAA
>JALQTV010000387.1 GCA_023268675.1 Saprospiraceae bacterium
ATGATATCAGCATGTCTGACTGCAAAGGTCAAATCTGCAAGGTCTGTCTTGGTAAGTGCAGGGAGCCTGAGGTCACTGTCAGGCAGATTGATGCCTTTTTCACTGCGGAGTTTGGCCCCTCCCACATCTGTATGTCGGATTTCAACCATCACATGATCTGCTTCTACTGAATGTATCACTCCCTCAATCTTACCATCGTCAAACCAGATGGATTCTCCGGTTTTTACCTTATCCAAAACGGAGGGGATAGAACAACCAACTTCGTTGCCTGTTCCGGGAGCCATGCTTTTTCTGAGCTTGAGCAGGTCTCCTGATTGTAGTAGCAGGTAGCCTTCTTTTTCGGGTATGCCTGGCGGCAAAAAGATAGTATGCCCCTTGAATTTTCGCTTGGTGGACAATTGTATTCCCGGACTGAAATAAATGCTTTTTTTATGACTGAGCAAGCAGCCTTCGGGCCTTACAAGCTGCACGCGTAATTTCCTTTTAGCCCCACGGGCATCCTTTAACTTTACCCGATCACACACTTTTAGTTGTTTAAGCCATTTTTTGGGAACAGGCAAAGCCAAATCTGCTTTCTCAAAACTTGTTGATTGATTGTCTGAAGGGAAAAGCCATACCAAGCCGGGGTTTGCCACCTCCCCGCTTTGATTCCTTTTAGGCCGCGATTTGACGACAGCGGGACCTGCTTCGATCGGTCCCGTTCGCAATTTGGGGCCACCCAAATCCATGGCAATATGGCAACTTAATTTTGTGGTTTGACTTGCTTTTCTGATGTTTTCGATGATTTTTTCCCACAATTCCGGCGTGCCATGAGCACAATTGATCCGAGCGACATTCATGCCATTGAGCAACAAATCCTCTACCAAAGCATAATTATCAGCAGCTTCGTCGGGCATGGTAACCATGATGCGAACCCTTCTCCCAGAAGGAGAGGGACCCAAAAGAGCTTCGGTATTGGCTTCTAGTTTTTGGCGTCCTTCGCGGAAGCAACTAGGTGGCCTGGAAACCGGATCCCAATGGATTCCCTGCAATTGATGCATTACGAGAAGCAGGGTGTCTAGGGTAGCTTGTACCTTTCGTTCAGATCTTCCCAGAGAGGAAAAGCCCCATTCGATGAGGTTGGTTTGCAATTCCCGGATGTCCTGGCTGCGCAGTGCCAGATAGTGGAGGAGATTGCGGGCACTGTTTTGGTGTGCCGGAAGTACCCGGTCTGTCAGGTGAGTCTTGTCAGCTTCCATGGCAAGCACCTCGTTGCGTATGGCCAATAATTGGTTGGTCAACAGTTCCAGGTTGATGTTTTTGCAGGGAAGGGATTGCTGGAAGGCATCGATGTTCTTTTGCATAGCCTGATTTTTCTACAATATATTGTGGTCCGCAGCAAGCTGAAATGACTTTTACTACTGTTTGCGTACTTTTATGGAAATTTTATCGAGCTTAAGGAAACCTATTGATATGCGCACAACTGGTACTTTGTTTTTCCTGCTATTTTCCATTTTTTCCTGCCAGGAGCAGGCTTCGCCTAAAAAGGCAGTCTTTGTGATCGTAGATGGCATACCGGCTGATGTGATTGAACGAATTGCTACGCCCAATCTGGATGCGATAGCAGGTGAAAAGGGGTATAGCCGGGCCTATGTGGGAGGTCTGAGAGGAACTTACAACGAAACGCCGACCATCTCTGCTCCGGGTTATATGTCTCTGCTGACCGGCACCTGGGCGAACAAGCACAATGTGGTGAACAATTACAACCAGGAGCCCAACTACCACTTCCGCAATGTGTTTCGGATCGTGGAAGAATACAATTCTACACTTCAGACAGCGGTATTTTCTACCTGGCAGGACAACCGAACCGTATTGATTGGGGACGGGGTCCGGCAAGGCGGAAATTTTGCGATAGATTATGCCTTTGATGGGTTCGAGCTGGACACCCTGCGTTTTCCGCATGACCCAGAGCGGGATTACATTCGCCGGATCGACGAAATGGTTGCCGGCGAAGCCGGAAGTTATATCGCAGCGAATGGTCCCGATCTATCTTGGGTTTACCTGGAATTTCCGGATGATGTCGGACATAGCCAGGGCGACTCGGAAGCTTTTGAGAAAGCAGTGCAGCAGGCAGATATTCAGATTGGCCAGATTTGGGACGGTGTGAAGCATAGAATCTCGATGGGTGAAGACTGGTTGATGGTCGTCACTACGGATCATGGAAGGGATTCCCTCACCGGCAGGGGACATGGCGGCCAGTCTGATCGCGAGCGACAGACCTGGATGGTGACCAATGCAGCTGATCTCAACGACCGTTTTATCAAAGGTCAGCCTGCCATCACGGATATTGCCCCCACACTCTTGCGCCATTTGGAGCTTGCTGTTCCCTGGCCTGTTGCGGTAGAATTTGACGGAATCCCTTTTATTGGCAAAGTATCTTTTGATCGTCTGGAAGCTGCCCTGGATGGTCGGGACTTGAGGGTAAGGTGGCAGCCCTTGGCAAAAACCGGCCGTGCAAAACTCTACGCTTCCTTTCGCAACGCAGCCAAAGCCGGTCTT
>JALQTV010000388.1 GCA_023268675.1 Saprospiraceae bacterium
TTTTCCAATCGAAGAAAAGGTTGGCAGCCCGTCAATTTCTATCATATAGAAATCAGCACCTTCCACAGCCGTCCAGTTGAGCGCTACTTCATCATAAACACTTAGCGTTTGTCCGCCTATTGGAGAAACCAATTGAGTATTGGATGCCAGGATGGTGGTATTGGTTGGAGACGTGTTTCTGATGGCAGTACGTTGGGTGGAGGCCAGATTGGTCAGAATCATTTCCTGCTGCATGGGGCTGAAGTTGTAGTCATCGCGGCGACAATTGAGGAAGTAGCTCATAATCAGCCTTTCTTCGGGATCGATTAATACACTGTCGGGATCTCGGGCCGGAAGGGTGTACTCACAATCCGGCCAGCCGAAGCCATTGTAATCCGGTGGGGTGTCGCAAACTTCGTCTCCGGCAGTCTCGCAGTTGCTGCCATCCATCTTTTCGGTAGGCTGCCCCAGAGGAGAGCTTGCAGGAGCAGGACTTGTGCCGTATTTATCCAGGGTCCAGGGGTCTGATTCCCATCCAAAGTGTGGATGAGGCAGAGAGAAGTAATGACCTATTTCGTGTGCGAGGGTTGTATTGCGTGCTTCCATCTCCTTGTCCCGTATGACTACCCAGTCTTTTCCGGCAACGGGATAGTAATATCCAAGCGTGATGCCCGGGCCGCTGGAAGAAGGAGGGGTGGCGTTTTCAACCAAAAATATATTAAGTGCTTTGCCATCCTTTTCCAAAGACATGATGGAATTGATGGTATTTACATGGTTGGAGTAAACAGAGGAGTTGTTGATGTAATTAAAGGTGCCATCTTTGAGATAAAATTGTATGTTCATCTCTGCAAAATCGTTATTGAGGTCACACAACTGATCCAGAATATCGGATTCTGAAGCCCCTGCGGTTCCATCAGTTTTTCTGACGATGTGAAAAACGATGGGAACATATTGCACGCTTCGCAATTCCAATTGGGGGTCACGGTAAAACTGCTCTTTGGTGGCTCTGAATTTTTCCTGCAATGCTGATCCCAGGGAACCTTCCATTCCGCAGACAAAAAGGGACTCACTTTGTGCCCGGAAAAGTGCGGGCAACATGAGAAAAAATAAGGCAAATTTAATTTTCATAGGTATCGGATATATGGGAAAAACGTTTTGGGGGCTATAATTGTTTCATTACCTGATTGGGCTGCTAAAGTAACGGAGAATAATGCTTTTCTGCTTTATAAAGCTGCTAAAAAAAGCATACTTTTGCAGCAAGTTTGGAAAATCTTTACAAAAAATATGCTAATTCAAATTAAAACCTATTGATTTATGAGCAAGGTTACTGTAATTGGTGCAGGTAATGTAGGCGCAACCTGTGCCAATGTTTTGGCGCACAAAGATATTGTGAAAGAAGTTGTTTTGTTGGATCTGGTAGGCGACCTGGCTAAAGGAAAGGCTCTGGATACCTGGCAGCAGGCACCAATCGACGGCTACAGCACTTATGTGAGAGGAACTGACAATTATGCAGATACAGCAGATTCTGATATCGTAGTAATTACGGCAGGTGTACCCAGAAAGCCGGGTATGAGCCGTGATGATTTGATTACTACCAATGCAAAGATTGTATCGAGCGTTACCCGTTCTATCATGGAACACTCTAAAAATCCTATCATCATTGTGGTTTCCAATCCATTGGATGTGATGACCTATGCCGCACACCAGGCTTCCGGCTTGCCTGATTCCAGAGTTTTCGGCATGGCCGGTATTTTGGATACTGCCAGATATCGCGCATTTTTGGCGACAGCCCTCAACGTATCCCCCAAAGATATCCAGGCTGTTTTGATGGGCGGTCATGGAGATACGATGGTACCCCTTCCCCGCTACACCACCGTTGCCGGTATTCCGGTAACTGAAATGATCGACGAAGAGCAATTGCAGGCTATCGTAGAGCGCACCAAAGTAGGTGGTGGAGAGCTGGTCAAATTGATGGGTACCTCAGCTTGGTATGCACCTGGTGCAGCTGCAGCTCAAATGGTAGAAGCTATTGTGAAAGACGAAAATAGAATTTACCCGTGTTGCGTACGTCTGAGCGGTCAGTACGGTATTGACAACACTTACCTGGGGGTTCCTGTGAAATTGGGCAAAAATGGCATCGAGCAAGTCATCGAATTGCCATTGAATGACTCCGAATCCGCTCTTTTGAACGAATCTGCAGGTCACGTGAAAGCAGTAATGAGTGTTTATGACAATATGAATAAGTAATTTTACTGTCATAAGTTGTTCCGAAAAGCACGGCCTCTGCATCGATTGCCGTGCTTTTCTTGTTTTAGCTGGTATATTCACTTATATTTATCTTCGTAACTTTTGCTATCTGTAAATCGCAATTTGAACTACGTTTTATGAGCTATTCGGATGCTGGCCTCGACCTGCTGCCTTATATGGTTACAAATCTCGGACATTCTCTTAAAGAACTATCTGATGAACAGCCTGTTATGCTTGTTTTTCTGCGCCACTTCGGTTGCATCTTCTGTAGAGAGGCGCTAGCTGACATATCAAAACAGCGGGAAGACAT
>JALQTV010000389.1 GCA_023268675.1 Saprospiraceae bacterium
AGTGGATGATCCCGAGCAGGGACGAAGGATTCTCATAGACACCAAGCACATGAGCGCTTCTTCCCGGTTGGAGTTTTATGATAGCATCATCCGTCCTTATATCGAAGATACCAAGGCCATCACGGCCAGAGACGGACAGCCCGCCTCAGGGTGTATACCCGTAATTGCCAGCCACTCAGCCTACAGCGGAGTGGATAGCCTGGAAACCATGATCGAAGGCTACTTCGAAGAAAATGATTTCCCCAAAGAAGGCAACCCCTTCAATTATTGGAACATCAACCTATCGGATGAGGACGTCGAAATGATCGTCACCACAGGAGGCATGATAGGGCTCAACCTGGATCAGCGCGTGCTGGGCATCATGTTTAAAATGCAACTGCAACACCTGCTACTCCCCGCCCTGTTTAAGCACCCCAAAGAAAGAGGAAACAATATCCACATCATCCTCAACAACCTGCTGGGCATGGCAGAGGCCATCCGCAAGAAAAATTTGGGATTGCACCGCTTCGACCCACAAGGCTATTCCGTGTGGAACTGTTTTTCCCTGGGCACGGACTTCGACGGCGGCATAGATCCCGTTGACGAGTACGCTTCCGTTGCCAAAATGGAAGCACTCCACAGAGACTTGAAAGTCGCCTTTGAAGAAGCCTGGGAAGCCGGCAAATTGACCGACTTTGTCGAAAAACCTGAGCATATCGATCTTATCCTTGATCTTTTCTTTTATGAAAATGCTTACCGGTTTTTAAAACAGCATTTTTAATCCTGAGGAGGGATAACTTGTAGACAGTATTCCAAAAAGATTTGCGCTGCGAAAAACGCTGAAACTTGCGTTTCAAACTAAGAAACCATTTTCAGATTTATCACAAGCATTGGTTTTATTTCAGCAAATTAGATTTAATTTAAAGCCTCGCTTGAATAAACTGATTTTTGTTGCATGATTTTGCTCACTGTTTTGTTCCGGCTATTCGTAGCCGGGTGGTTTTCGCTGCTTTCCTCCAATTCCGACTTACGGGCGGTACATGCCTCAAGCATGTCTTCTCCCGAAAACGATTCCCTCAGCATAGTACCTCCACTTGACCTGACCTATTGTAAAACCTATGAAAAGCGCTTGATTGCTCCTGATTTCAAAGCCCTATACACTGCCAGTTTCGACCTCGACGGTGCCCGCATTTACTTCTCAGAAGGCTATGCCAAAGGAGACGACCAACTGGGGATGCTGAATAATCCCACGAACCTGCAAACAGGTTTCGAAACAGCCACCGGAGTATTCAGCATCCGAGGCAATGCCCCCATAGAAACCTACGAACAGATAATCCGATCTATTCAGTATTTCAATACCAATAGCCTCACGCCCATCCGCGACAAACAGATTACCATCGTACTGGGAAACAAATTATACAACCCTGAAAACGGTCACTACTATACCCTGGTTCAAAATCAAAATGCCATTTCATGGATTGCCGCAAAGGATCAGGCTTCTCGCGACAATTACCTCGGATTAGGCGGATACCTCGTCACCATCACCAGCAAGCAGGAAAACGATTTCATCAAGGCTCTGATCGCCAGTAACTCCTGGTTGGGAGGCTCAGACAGTGCCGAAGAGGGAGTTTGGCGTTGGGTAACAGGCTGTGAAGGTGAAATGGATTCCGGTGCAGGAGTTTATTTTTCCCGGCAAAATGTCCCCAATGCAGGCTTATCTGTCAACAACAACTACAACAATTGGGCCTGTACGGAACCCAATGATTGTTGCGAAGGAGAAGATTACCTACACATGATAGGGCCGGAATACGAATACTGCGGCTTTTTCGGAGAGTGGAACGATCTGCCCCTAAACGATGGCACTGTGAGGAGCTATATCATCGAATATGGCTGTGGAGAAAGTCTGGAGCAGTTCAAACCCTGGACCACGCTCCGTATTTTCAGAACCCCACCGGTATATGGCAGCATAGAAGCCACCGCTTGCGACACTTTTTCCTGGAAAGGCAACCTCTATACTAAAAGCGGTTCTTATTATTATCCTTCTACCAGCGCTGCAGGTTGTGATTCCTTGACAGAACTTCAGCTAACCCTGTTTGACAGTCAGATTGCTGAGCTAAGGGATACCAGTGACCAAGCTTATTTCTGGGAAGCCACAGGCCTTACTTATGACAAATCAGGCCTTTACGAGGCTTATACCACCGCAAGCAATGGCTGTGACTCTACCACCCATTTGCAACTGGAAATCATCAAACCCAACGATTACTTCATCCCCAATGTTTTCAGTCCCAATGCAGATGGCCACAATGATTATTTCACCATTTACGGCAACGAAAACCTCCTGGCAATTTCATGGATAAAAGTTTTTGACCGCTGGGGCAATCTGGTATTTTCCCGAACTGATCTGCCTCCCAATCAATCTGAAGCCGGATGGGGAGGAAACATAGAGGTTGGAGCAGGCACCTACTTATTTGCTGCTCAATTGCAATTCAAAGATGGCACCAGTAAAAAAGTTACGGGCAGTATTCTACTGGTGAGGTGATCCTTTTTTGCC
>JALQTV010000038.1 GCA_023268675.1 Saprospiraceae bacterium
GGGTATTAAATGGTATCGCAAACTCTGCAATCCAATGATCCTCAAAAGTACGTACTTCGCCGAACCACTTGTTGTCCCAGGAAGAACTAAAATCCTGTCGCTGACGCCCTCCATTGGAAATCAGTGCTTCTCTTCTCACACCAAAAGCATTCATGCCGAAGGCAAAGGCTGTGTTGGCATCGTTGTAGGTATCGAAATGCAGGGTGACATTGTCATTGCCCCCAAAGCCATAGTCGCGTCTCAGAGACTGCGTGATGTATTCATTGCCAATGGTATAAGATTTGACCCCCACATATAAAAACTGATCATCGTACAACATGGTCACCTCCGTCCTGGCATTGGCTCTGGCCGAATCCAGCGGAAAGTATTGCCAGAAATTGCTCAGGGTATTGCCCTCGTTCCAGCTTTCCTCATCCAAAAAACCATCAACCTGAATTTTTCCGCTTGTTTTTTTGACGAAAATGGAATTGTCCTCTATGGGAGGGGGGCTTTGGGCAGGGAGTAGATTGAAAGCAACTGTAATGGACACCACTAGCAGGAAGCTGACAGACAGGCTGTAAAACTTGGACATATCAAGACACATTTTGAATAATAGAGTAACAGGCAAATTTCCTTTGCGACAAATTACACTAAAAATAGAAAGTCTCAGACTTCTTTGGAACTGCCCGACCCTCCAAAATGGTGTTTTACAATTACCTTAACATAAACAGAGATTTTCGGCCAACTTATATGTGCTTAATTTGCTTTGACTTATGAATTTTCCCTTTGCCAAATCCCTCAACATCGCTTTGTTGAAAGGTTCAATCTTCAAAAAGAAATCAGAATTCAATCAAAACCCTCCGAAAAATATGCTTTTGCGGAAGATTTTGATTGAATCAGAAACTATGCCCCAAAGTGATTACTTCCCAATCACCACCGGAATCACCAACTCCGGATGCTCTTCCGGTGCCGTATAGGCATTAAATACCTTAAACTTCAATTCGAAGCTATCTTTTACTTCCAGCGTTTTTACTTCCAGTTCCAAGGTTTCGTGTGCACCCAGGGTCAGAAAATCGGCATGGCGGTGGAAACTATAAGGACTGAGGTTTTCCAGTTGAAAAACAGCATCAGATTGGTTGTGAAGGGTTACTACCGCAACTTGGGTATTGCCATCGTAGGCCGCTTTTTCTACGCTTATCGAAGCTTGCAGCAAAGGCATCAACCAGGCTTCCTCTCCGACCAACACATTGTTGAACCAACCAACGGTACGACGATTTTCCAGCCCCTCTTTGATTCCTTCCTCTGTCTTTTCCGTACCAAAAACAAGAGTAACCGGGCGATGGCCCCCTTTCTCCAGGTTGAAGTCCCAATCCACCAGTCCATGAACATCGGAAGTACTCATGATGGTCAGCCCTTTGTCTAGTGCAATCTGCAAAGCTTCCTGTGAGTACGTGGATTCATTGATCACTTCTATCCCGTCGAGAAGTCCCTCTTCGATCAACTGCAAGTGCATGTCTGTCAGCCTGGCAATACCATCCTTCGCTTGTGCTGTCCACATGGGGTGGTTCCAAAAAACGAAAGCGCCTTGTTTTTTCGCTTCGCGAAAAGCGTCAATAGGATCTTCCACCAATAACTTATTCGCATCCTTCAGGAAAACGGCATTGTTGTGGCCGGGAGGCATAGAGCGGGTGATTTCACTTCCCCTGATGATAATGATATCCTGGGATTGGGCAAATTTGGAAGCAATCTCAAAAGCTCGATTCCGATCCGGATGGGGGATATCCTCTTTATGTGGTTGATATTCGAGGTGCTCTGTCATCGCAATGGCATCCAACCCGTCTTTTAATGCTTCTTCCACACGAATCGTCGGCCAGACATTGCCATCCGAGAAGACTGTGTGCATGTGAAAATCACATTTCAGCGTCCGGTAGCCTGGAATATCCGGAAATTCAATTTTTCTTCCACCATGGGTATGCGGGTGGCCGGAAGGTGCCTGAGCCTGCAAGATGACAACTGTTGCTGCGAACAGGAAAAAGGAAAAGATGTACTGTTTCATTTTTTCCGGAAAGGTAGGATCTCTGTGTAAATTATAGATTACCCTGTTGTAACTAATTATTCAAGCCTATCCAACCGATAATCATGAATGATGCGAAGCAATTTGGAAGCATAATAAGGATCTGTCCCATAATTGGCCTCTTGCAGCCCAATAGCCCAGGAGCGATAGTCATGCGAACCATAATCAAAAAGCTCCTGATAATAACGCCGATTGCGCAAAAAGGTACCAAAATCAACATAACTGTCCCGAATCAGAGAATAGCGCCTGAAACAAGCCTCCGTTTCCAGCGCGGCAAAACTGTCATAATATTCCTGAGTGGTTTTGCAATAGATGTCATTGTTCCAGTCTTTGGCCTTGATGCCAAAATGATTGTTGGCATACATAGCCAGTTCACTTCTCCCCCAGTCACTCTCCAGTCCTGCTACTGCCATGATAATTGCCAATGGAATATCACTTTCCTGATGTACCATGCGAGCCAGATAAAGATATTTGCTTACATACGCTTCTACTGCTCCCGGAAGCGAAGGGCTATCCTTTTCTGTTCGAAAACTCTGTAAAAAAAGGGCAATTGCCAAAACCCCTGTAATGGCAACCTGTAGTCCCGGAAATTTTCGGTTCACCACCCTCATTCGTACACAATCATGAAAGGTTTACTCCTAGGGAATGCTTTTTTAAACATCTCTTGTTGGCGCCACTTTGCTGCTGCCAACCTGGCATCTTCATAAGAATCATAAAAACCAGACATGAGTATGGTCTCTTCCGGATGGTCCGGACTAATCCATAAAAACGTCCCTTTGGGAAATTCCTGAGGCAATGCCTGTTGACTCATAGACTCGAAGCGAGCCAGCTGCACTACAAACTTCTCTCTGGGTTTGCCTGTACCAGTAATCCTCACGGCGTCCGTTGCCAATGGGATGGATTTCATAATAACAGCTCGGCTTTCTCCCCCGTCCTTCACCATCACCTTCCGGTGATCTATAGAATCCATCTGTGCCAAAAGAGGAAAGCCTGTAGCGACAAAGGACAATAAAAAGAAAACCCTGAAAAAGGAAAAAAGGGATGGATGCATCAGGAGTGGTTTTGTGAAACGCCTACAATAAAAGAATTGCCGGATTCGGGTAGTTAGAATCGGATGGAAGTTACCCCCCATCCGATTCACTCACAATATGATTGTAACGTTAATTACTACCAGGAAATTCCATAATCGTCTCCATAATTACTGGAGCCCCCCCAGAAAGATCCATGCTTCCAGTCGAAGTAGATGGCATTGATGGGACCTGAAGTTCGCTCGGCAAATTTCAATTTGTAACCCATCTTCATCAATTCCCTGCGCACGTAAGGGGGAGTGTCTTCGTTAAGCAGGAGCTCGCCCGGCTTGATTTCGTGATCCCCGAAAGAGTTGCGCAACTGGAAACTGTTGATATTGGCAGCTTCTACCGCTTCCTGTACGTTCATGCCAAATTCCACCACATTGAGGAAAAACTGCAGCAGGTTCTGATCCTGGGTATCTCCACCCTGGACTGCAAAGGACAACATCGGCTTGCCATCTTTTAGTGCCATGCTAGGCGTGAGCGTTACCCGCGGACGTTTACCCGGCTCAATGACATTGAAGGGATTGTCCTTTTCGTGAATCACAAAACTCTGACCTCGCTGGCTGACTCCTACCCCTGTTTTCCCCGCAATAACAGCTGGTATCCAACCCCCACTGGGCGTAACGGACACTACCCAACCTGCTTCATCAGCAGCCTGAATGGAAGTAGTTCCGGCATAGAAATCTTCCAGAAACTTATCTGTAAGTCCCGGCTCGGGACCGGTCATGGAAGTGGATTTCCATTGCTCCAGCAAATCCAGGTAAGGATTGGTTTCATTCTGGAAAGGATAGGGGTCACCAGGCAAAATGGTCGGATCATTTTTGTCCCACTTCATCTCTCCTGCTCTTTTTTTGGCGTATTCTTTAGACAAAAGTCCCTGCGTAGGTTCCTTGGGAGGGAAATACGGATCGCCATAATAGAAATCTCTATCGGCAAAGGCCATGCTCATCGCCTGATAAATAGCATGAATATAGCGGGTACTGTTGTAGCCCATGCTTTTCACATCCAGGTTTTCGAGGATATTAAGGGCCTGCAACATAGAGGGGCCCTGAGTCCAGGTATCCAGTTTATACACATCAATGCCCTTGTAACTTGTCTTTAATGGCTCTTCCAGTTTGACTGACCAATTAGCCAGATCTTCCATGGTAATCTGTCCACCTTGTTCGCGGCTGCCTCTTACAAACTCTTCTGCGATATCCCCTTTGTAAAAGCGGTCATAAGCAGCATAAATGGCCTCTTTGCGGCTTTTCCCGGCCTTCAGTGCCTCCTGCTCAGCTTCCACCATTTTCATCAGGGTGTTTTTCAGGTCTTCCTGGCGGAAAATCTCACCCTCTCTGGGAGCCTCATCCGCTTCGCCGGGATGGGTCAGGAAAACTTCCCGCGAGTAAGGCCACTGTTTGATTTTATCCACGTTGGCCTTGATCCTGCGAATGGGATCGGCCTCAATGGGATAACCATCTGCCATCTCTATGGCAGGAGCCAGTACTTCCTTCAGACTTAAGGTGCCAAACTCCGCCAGCATCGTCATCAAACCACCGGGAGTACCCGGAGTGACAGCTGCATCCATGCCGTATTCCGGCGGAAAATCCATGTTTTTCGATTTGAAATAATCAGCTGTAGCTCCGCTAGGAGCTACACCCAAAGCATTGATTGCTATCACCTTCTTCAATTCCGGATGATAAATCAAAGCCTGGGTTTCTCCCCCCCAGCTCAACACATCCCACATGGTAGAAGTAGCAGCCAGCATGGCACAGGCAGCATCTACTGCATTTCCATTCTGATGAAACATGCGCGCACCGGCAGTAGCAGCCAGTGGTTTTCCCGTAATCGCCATCCAGTGCCGTCCGTGCAGTACCGGCTTTTGCGTAGCCTGAGCGATCGCACTAAGACTTAAAAGGGTCATGGCTGTCGCCAAAAAAATATTCTTCAAAGTTGGTTTGAACATAAGCTTGTTTTTTCGATTGCTTAATGAATTGCCTCAATAAAGATAGCAACTTTGACAAAATTCCGGTAAAGGCCAAATTCATCGGGTATTTTGTATGAAATGATTAATTTCAGTACCTGAAATGCTGTATTTTTTGTTTTTATCAAAACTTCCTCTACATGACCATCCCCGAACTCAAAGCCGGCTTTGCCAACAACGAGGTCCTTTTCAACATTCTCCTGTCCTCCGGAGATCCTTTTCTTGCGGAGTTAAGTGCAAGGGCAGGCTACCCTTCCGTCATGATCGACATGCAACATGGCTTGCAACATGCAGACAAGTTACTTCCGGTCTTACAGGCCCTTCCCGATGCCACCATTCCTTTCGTCCGCATTCCCTGGAATGATCCTGCTGCGGCGATGAAAGCGCTGGATGCAGGTGCAGGCGGAGTCATCTGCCCCATGGTCAATAATGCGGCAGAAGTGCGCCAATTTGTAAGATCCTGCCACTATCCGCCCCTGGGCATCCGAAGTTTTGGGCCTATACGAACCCAGTATCTCGGCAAGAGCAGCGACTACTTCGCCCATGCCCGCGATCATTTTCTCACTTCGGTTATGATAGAAACGGCGGAAGCGCTCAACGATATAGAAGCCATTGCTTGTACAGAAGGGTTGGACATGCTTTTTGCCGGGCCTTTTGACCTTAGCGTCAGCCTCCAAAGGCCTCAACGGGCCGACTTCTCCGATCCCGTTTTGATTGATGCCTTGCAAAAAATACAGGCTGCCGCTAAAAAATACGATAAATACAGTGCCATCTTTACCGTAAAAGAAGCCGATGCCGAACTGGCCATAAAAATGGGTTTCAACATGGTAGCTTTCCAAAGTGATACCGGATTGTATGCTCATGCCGTAAAAACAGCCATTGACAACCTAAAAAACATGCTCCCCGCCTCATGAAAACCGGTTTTATTCAATTTAGCCCCTTGTTGGGGCAACCCGAAGCCACCATTAAAAAGCTAGACTCCCTGTTGGATGAAGCAGCCGCAGCCGATCTGATTGTTTTACCCGAACTCGCCAACTCAGGCTACCATTTCACTGACAAAAAAATGGCCCTGGATCTGGCCGAAGAAGTAAGTGACAGTCCCTTTATCAGGTTTCTCGAGGCCAAAGCAAAGGCAAATCAACAATATATTGTAAGCGGTTTCCACGAAAAAGCCGGAGAACTGCTGTTCAACAGTTCGGTACTCATAGGACCTTCTGGGTACATAGGCACCTACCGCAAGCTGCACCTTTTCTGGAATGAAAAGGACATCTTCGAACCCGGCAATCTGGGTTTGCCCGTATTCCAACTCGGCAATGGCATCGTCCTGGGCATGCTGGTCTGCTTTGACTGGATGTTCCCGGAAGCATGGAGAAGCCTTGCCCTGCAAGAAGCACAAATCATCTGTCACCCCTCTAATCTGGTTTTACCGGGCTTCGCCCAGAAAGCGGTTCCCATCCATGCCTTGATCAACAAATACTTTGTTGTCACAGCCAATCGAATCGGCACCGAAAGAGAATTGACTTTCACAGGCATGTCCACCATTGCTAATCCAAAAGGAGAGGTACTTTTTCAGGCAGGACCGGTCGAGGAAAGCGTTTATTTCACAGAGCTTGACCTGGAGCAATCAAAAGATAAATGGATCACACCGCGTAATCACGCGTTGGATGACCGGAGGCCGGATTGCTATGACAAACTTTGTTCCTGATGCTGCCAAAAAACGCATCCTCAAGGACGCTTAAAGCTCTGCCGCAATATTTCCGAACAAATAAATCCCTTCAAGGGTCAAATTGGGGTCTATATGGTCAAATTCAGCTGCCAGCGGCTTCAAAATAGAAGAAAGTCCTCCTGTTGCTATTGCCTGGTAGTGCCCTCCCACATCCCTGCGAATTTCTGCCAGCATGTGTTGTACCAATCCCACATATCCTATCAAAACCCCGCTCTGAATGGCATGGGTAGTATTCCTGCCAACAGGAGACTCCGGCAGTTCCAGCGGCACTTCCGGTAACTGGGCTGTTTTGCTGTACAGCGCCTGAATGGCTGTCTTCAAACCCGGTGCGATAGAAACACCTAAAATTTCGCCCGCGGCGGTAACAGGAGTAAAGGTAAGGGCCGTTCCAAAATCAACAATAATGGTATCTTTTTTATGACCGTAGAACACGGCCAGAGCATTAGCGACCAGATCAGAACCGATTTCGTGAGGCTTTTCGATAACCATGCCAATCTGTTCAAACAAGGTTCCCCTCATGACAATGGGTTCCTGCTGAAACAGTTGCCTGCCAAGTGCGGCAAAAACAGGCGTAAGCTCCGGAACCACGCTGCTGATCACTACCCTTTCAATAGCATCAGCAGCAATCCCTGCCTCCAATAAATGCTCGCTCACCCTTACTTCGTAAAACAAAAGGGAGGGCTGTTCCTGATAAGTCGGGTAGCGCCAGGTAAATTTCCAGGAACTTTCGTCCCGGATGCCGGCCACTACATTGGAATTTCCTATATCAAATACAAGTACCATGGCAGGAATTTTTTCTAAAAGTACAAGGATTCCCGGAGAAAAATAACAGGAAGCGGGAAGACAGACACACTGCCTTCCCGCTTGTACCAACCGGAAATACGATTGATAATTAACCTTTATTAAGAGCCGGCATTCTGTGGCAAAGAAGAACCAAGGTCAATATCGCGCTGTGGAATAGGCAATACTACCAGTGGGTCGCCGGGGCCGGAGATTCCTGCACCGATACCGGAAGTACGCAAAGGAAGACCGTTGCGCAACAAATCCATACGACGATGACCTTCGAAGCACAATTCTTTTCTGCGCTCCAAAAGGATACGATCCAATAGATCCTGTGCACTACCGAAATCTGAGCTGCTGACAGTTCCCAAACCAGCTCTGGTCAACAAAGGATTGATCAAATCAATTGCTTCCTGGTTCACGCTGTTGGTGCTTTTTACCAAAGCTTCTGCTTTGTTCAAAACCACTTCTGTTACGCGCATGATAGGTCCATTGTCAGAATTTTCGATACCATTGCGGAACTTGTTGGTAAAGATAGCCTGGTTACCCGCTGCATCTACGCCTGTGAAAGACAAAGAAGTGAAGCGAAGGTCATTGGTCTGATCGAAAGCAGCCAACAAATCATCAGAATAAGGAGCATCTCCTCTACCTCCCCTTACAGCAGGCAGGTAATACAAATCCCAACCAGACTGGTCAGTGGTAGTATTCTGAATAGAGAATACATCTTCAGAAGTATTTCCGTCGTAGAAAGAGAAATCTCCCGCCAAAGCGTACAAACTAGAATTTGACAATACTGCATCAGCATGCTGGATAGCTTTTGCGTGATCACCTTTATACAAATACAGGCGGCTCAACAAACCGTTGGCAGCACCTTTGGTAGCGCGACCTCTGGTTTGAGCAGCATTGCTGTAGCTGTTTGGCAATACAGCCAATGCTTCCTGGAAGTCTTTTTCCATTTGCGCATACACTTCAGCTACAGTATTTCTGGCAGGAAGGATTTGCTCCCCTTCGAAAATAGTAGGAGTCAACACCAAGGGTACCCCCGGTGTATTACCTGAAGATACATTGTATGGCTGAGCAAACATGTTGACAAGGTTGAAGTAGAACAAAGCTCGCATGAATTTGGCTTCGCCAATAAATTGTGCTCTTTCTGCTTCACTCAAACCCGGATCTTCCACATTGGGCATGTTCGCGATGACAGCATTAGCTGACAAAATACCGGAATAGTGATCTCTCCAAATTGAGCGTACACTACCATTGGAAGGAATGGTAACGTAGCGGTAAATTTCCTGGAAAGTCGGGAAAGAACCCACGAAACGCACGTTATCTGACTGCATTTCTGAAATCATAGCAGTTACAGAACCATACACATCATTGTCCTGAGCAGCACTGTAAACCCCCATAAGAGAAGCCAGAGCAGTGTTTTTGTCACTGAAAGCCACCGGCGTGGAAAGCGACTGTTCGGGCTCTATTTCAAGGAAATCTTCACATGCCGTTGCGAGCAGGAAGATAGAACTTAATAGAATATATTTGAATTTATTCATGTCTTCAAGAATTTTAATTGAGCGAATTAGAAGCTGGCGCTGAAACCTACAGTGATTGTCTTGGCCTGTGGAGGAGTGAAGAAGGATTGTCCCTGGAAGGTATTGCTTGCTGCATAACCAATTTCAGGATCCTGTGCTCTGTTTTTCCACAAATCTTCATCCGCACGGAAAGTCAGCAAGTTCTGACCCATCACATATACTCTGGCATTCTGGAAGAATCTTGCATTTACTTTGCTGGCCGGAAGGGTATATCCCAAGGTCAGGTTACGCAAACGAAGGAAAGAACCATCCAGCATCATACGAGTAGAAGCCTGTCCGAAGGTACTTCTGGTAGCACTTGTTTTCGCTGGAGCGAAAGCATTTTCACGGTTGGTTTCTGTCCAGTAGTTCAACAATACTCTTGCTTTGTTGAAACCACCTACAGGGTTTTCTGTGAACGCAAAGTCTCCAAGATATACCTCGTTACCATAGCTAAAGTTGAAGAATACACCCAAATCAAATCCTTTATAGCGGAAATTGTTGGTAAAACCACCTGTGAAATCAGGAATAGCAGAACCTACAATCAAGCGATAATTTGGAGAAGGGCTGTTGACGATGTTGCCTTCTGTATCCAGGTATTCAGCATCACCCGTACCTGAGTTGATGCCCACATAGCGAGGCAGGTAGAAAGTATTTACACTATAGCCTTCCACTGCACGCTGGCTCGTACCTCCAATAAAGCGATTGCCCTGTGCATCCAGAGAACCACTGGGAAGAGAAGTCACCTCGTTGGTAAGGAAACCAATGTTTAGGTTGGTAGTCCACTCGAAACCACCAGTGCTGCGTACGTTGACAGTTTCGATGTTCAAATCCACCCCGCGGTTTTGCATTTCACCTGCATTCTGGGTGATGGAAGAAAACCCGTTGGGGTCTGACAACTGGAAGTCAAGCAAAAGATCGGTCGTATTTTTCAAGAAGTAATTGACACCCAAACTCACGCGGCTGTTGAACATATCAGCAGCAATTCCTATGTCGAGCTGTGAGGTCTGCTCCCATTTCAAGTCTGGGTTAGCCGGTTGGTTGGGTCCGATACCTGCCAAACCTGCATAGTCAAATCCTACACCTGAACCATAAAGTCCAAGAGAAGCGAAGTTACCAATGCGGTCGTTACCGGTAGTACCGTAGCTGGCTGTCAATTTCAAATTGTCGATGAAAGAAACGTTCTGCATGAAGTTTTCTTCAGAAATCACCCATCCCCCGGACGCTGCCCAGAAGATACCATATCTGTTGTTGGCACCAAAGCGAGAAGATCCATCACGGCGAACTGCAGCTTCTACAATGTATTTGTCATTCAAACGATAGTTTGCACGAACAAACTGAGAAGAAAGTGCCCAGGCACTTCTTGTGTTGCTGGTAGTCGTTGGAGAAGCAGCTGAAGCTACGTTTCTCAAGGCATCAGCAGCAAAATTGCTACCTGCTACTGCAGTGTAATCGTACTGAGAAGACTCAAGACTGAAACCTGCCACAGCGTTGATCGCATGAGCACCAAACTGCTTGTCGAAGTTGATGGTGTTGGTGGTCAACCACTTGTTGTCTCTGCGGATCACATTTGAACCGGTACCCCCGGTAGAAACGATGTCCGGATAGCGGCTGGTTTCTGTAGTCATGATGTTGTCAATACCCCAGTCTGTTTTCAGGGTAAGCCCTTCCATCAAATCGAACTGCAAGTAAGCGTTTGAAGTAACGCGGTCTGTGATAAGGTCGTTTACTGACAATGCTTCGATCGCAATAACGTTACGGATGAAACCTGTCTGGGTAAAGTTACCATTGTCATCATAAGCCGGTACGGTTGGCAACTGCAGGTAAGAAGAAGTAAGCGGAGCAAAGGTGTTGTTTTCACCTCCGATACGGTTGTTGTTCGCTCTTGAAATACCTACATTCGCACCGAAGCGGAATTTTTTGGAGAAGGTGTGCTTGAAGTTCAAGCGACCGTTCAAACGCTCCAATTCGTTTCCAATTGCATAGCTGGACTGATCCAGGTAAGAACCACCCAGGTAGTACTGTGTAACATCCGTACCACCGGAGAAATTAACAGCATAGGAGTTGATTCTACCCGTTTGCAATACTGCACCCGGCCAGTCAAAACCTGTATCAGGGAAGTTTCTGCCGTTGTACTCGCGCTCGAAAGTACGGAACTCATCAGCATTCATCATGTCAAGCGTGTAAGTAGGCTCAGACCATCCGGTGTAGAACTCTGCGTTTACACGATTCACCCCTGCTTTACCTTTTTTGGTAGTAATCAAGATAACACCATTGGAACCCCTGGAACCATAGATTGCCGCTGCTGCTGCATCCTTCAGAACAGAGATAGATTCAATGTCGTTGGGGTTGATGTCCTGGATAGGATTGAGTGAAGCCCCCCCCTGTCCGCCGGAATAAGAACCGTCGTTCAAAGGTACCCCATCAACTACATATAGAGGATCACCCCCTGCGTTGATGGAAGAAGCTCCACGAATACGAACCGTAGCATTGGCGCCCAGAATACCACCGTTGCTCACCATTTGTACACCGGCAGCTTGTCCCTGCAACAACTCCTGAGGGCCGATCAGGGGACGGTTTGCCAACTTTTCGGTAGAAACCTGGCTTACACTCTGTACCTGAAAACGGGTACTTTGTTCACCATAACCCACTACCACAATGTCTTCGAGCGTAACACCGGATACCATGACCACATCTAAAATATTAGATGAACCCAAAGCAACTTCCTGCGTCTCGAAACCGGTATATGAAAAAACGAGTGTGGTAGTTCCTTCCGGCACCTCGATGGTGTAATTACCATCAATGTCTGTAACTGTACCGGTAGAAGTACCTTTTGCGAGGACAGAAGCCCCGATCAGGCCCAGGTTGCTATCATCTACAACCTTTCCTGTGATGGTGCGCTGCGCAAGGAGTGAACCTGCGCTGAACAGCAACATCATGAAAAACAGTGAAAATTGTTTCATAAGCTAATTCATTGTATTAATAAGAATGATTAAAGCCGTGTTTGGGGTAAAACAATTTTGATTCCATACTACATAATATTGCCAATGACTGAGAACGATTAATTGCCCTCATCCGCTTCCCTTAAAAAACCACAAATCCAAATTTTTTCGACTAACAAATAAATTCTAATGACTTGTTTCGATTTAAGGTATGAAACAGGATTACTCTACTACAACCAAACAAAAAAAAGGTTTGGCAAAGTCCAAAGAATTATCAGGGCCTATCCAAAGAAGATCCACTCATTTTTTTTTAAATTAGAGCCTAACAATCACCCTCGATATGCCGATATCCCAATCAGATCTGCTATTTAAATTGATCAAATCACTGACCAAAGCAGAAAAGAGAAATTTCAAGCTTTATTCCAAACGCCTCCACAATGAAGGCGATGCTAAAATTCTACATCTATTTGATATCCTGGAAAAGCAGCGGCAATACAACGAGGAAGAGGTACTGGAAAAATTATCCCAGCAAAAAAACCAATACATCAACCTTAAAAGACTATTGTACGAGCACCTTCTGATCAGCTTGCGTCTGATACACATCAGAAAAGACATGGAGATACAAGCCAGGGAACTGCTTGACTATGCCAGCATCCTTTACGGCAAAGGACTATATATACAAGCTCTGAAAATCCTTCAACGTGCCAAATCCTTTACCGAAAAAAACAAACTGGACTACCTGCTACTGGAAATCACAGAGTTTGAAAAGAAAATTGAATCCCGGCACATTACCAGAAGTTCGACCGAACGCATGGACGAACTGACTGCCGAAGCCAGCATGATCAACCGCAGAGTTACCAATATTGTAGCACTTTCCAACCTGAAACTAAAGTTGCAGCGCCTCTTTATCAACCAAGGGTACATCCGGGATGAAAACGATCAAAAACAAGTTGAACAACTTTTTCAGGAATACCTTCCTCACGGAGCGCATTTCAATTTTTCTTTTTTCGAACAAATACACCTCTTCCAGTCTTACTTCTGGTACCATTATATACAGCTTCAGTTTGAACGCTGCCACCACTTCGCCCACAACTGGGTAAACCTATTTCAGGAAAATCCCCTGATGATAGAAAAGGATGTGGATATGTACATGAAGGGACTCCACCACCTTCTGACAACCGCTTTCTACCTGAAAGACTATCCCGTTTTTATTGCCACATTAGACACCCTCGAAAAATTCCGGAAAGACAGCTATGCTACCTTTACCATGAACTCTAAAATCCTCTCCTTTTTGTATGTACACCAGGGAAGGATGAACCGACATTTCATGGAAGGTACTTTTGCCGAAGGCATACAGCAACACGTCCCTCGCACCCTCAAACGCATTCAGGGGTACAAAAACAAACTGGATCCCCACAAAATCATGATCCTGTACTACAAGATCGCCTGGATGTATTTTGCAGACGGGAAAGCGGGAAAAGCCATAGACTACCTGAATAAGATCATCAATGACCCGGCCCGGCACCTGCGGGACGACATACAGATATACGCCAGGCTCCTTTTCCTGATGGCACACTATGACCTAAAAAACTATGACCTCCTTGAATACCTGATCGCGGGTACCCAACGAATGTTTGAAAAAGCCAAAGAGCAGGGTACTTACCACTCGGATGTCTTGCTGTTTATGAAAAAAATTGCCACTACCGATCCTCGCAGCAGCATCCTCCTATTTGAAAAGTTTCTTGCCAGGCTCAAAGAACTGGAGAAAAACCCCTACGAAAAAAGAGCTTTCGTCTATCTGGATATGATCTCGTGGATCGAAAGCAAACTTGCCGGCAAGTCAATCCGTGAAATTTCTCAGGAGAAATTCAAGAACATCGAAAATGCCACCCATACATTTTTTTAGGCGATAGCCTGACAGCTTTTCACTAAAATGCTTCCAGTCCTGACATTTTATCAGGCACTTACTGCATTTTCCTGCATTTTTTTCAGTTCAACTGCTTTGGTACGACCCTTGCTATATTCCTACCAATATTATCCCATTAAACAAACTGAAGCACATGAACCTCAATAATCTGACCATAAACGCACAAGAAGCCTTCCAAAGGGCTCAAGCCATGGCTTCCGACAAGCAACAGCAGGCCATAGAAAATGGCCATCTGCTCAAAGCAATTTTGGAAGTAGATCAAAATGTTACGCCTTTTATTTTCAAAAAACTGGGACTAAACCTCCCCATGCTTGTCAAAGCAGTGGACAGCATGGTAAGTTCTTACCCCAAGGTGAGCGGCGGACAGCAATACCTGTCGCGCGAACTCAACCAGTCCCTTCAGGAAGCCAACAAGTACCTCAAAACTTTTGGAGATGAATACGTCGCCATCGAACATTTGCTCCTCGGCTTGCTCAAAGGAGGAGACAGTACTTCCCGACTTCTCAAAGATGCCGGCCTTGCCGAAAAAGAACTCATAGCAGCTATCAAAGACCTGAGAAAGGGTAAAAAAGTGACTACTGCCAGCGCCGAAGACAGCTACAATGCACTCAACAAATATGCCGTCAATCTCAACGAACGCGCCAGAAATGGCAAATTGGATCCTGTAATCGGAAGAGAAGAAGAAATCCGGAGAGTCTTGCACATCCTGGCGAGAAGAACCAAAAACAACCCGATACTAATAGGCGAACCCGGTGTGGGTAAAACGGCCATCGTTGAAGGACTGGCACACAGAATTGTAAATGGTGACATCCCGGAAGACCTGCGCGACAAAGAAATCTATGCACTCGATATGGGAGCATTGATTGCCGGTGCCAAATACCAGGGAGAATTCGAAGAACGCCTCAAATCCGTCATCAATGAAGTGATGTCCGCAGAGGGAGACATCTTCCTCTTCATCGATGAAATAC